>DATEOQ010000184.1:0-3254 GCA_035273905.1 Candidatus Eiseniibacteriota bacterium
CATGATCCACGTGGCCGATCGTCCCCACGTTCACGTGCGGCTTGTTCCGCTCGTATTTTTGCTTCGCCATCCGCTCGTCTCCTCATCCGCTCGGGCTCATCGCCCAGGCGCTGGGGTCAGGCTCCCTTCACCTTTGCGATGATCTGTTCCGCCATGGCGGCGGGCATTTCTTCGTATCGGGAGAACTGCATCGAATAGACCGCGCGCCCCTGCGTGATGGAGCGCAGCCGGGTCGAGTAACCGAACATCTCCGAGAGCGGAACCGACGCCGCGACCACGCGCGCGTCGGACCGCTGGAACATCCCGCCGATGCGTCCACGACGGGAGGACAAGTCGCCGATGACGTCGCCCATGTACTCCTCGGGCACCACGACCTCGACGTCCATGATGGGCTCGAGCAGCTTCGCGCCGGCCCGGGCCGCGGCTTCCTTGAACGCCATCGAGCCGCAGATCTTGAAGGCCATTTCCGACGAGTCGACGTCGTGGTACTGACCGTCGATCAGCTCGACCTTCACGTCCACGACCGGGTAGCCGGCCATGATCCCGTTTTCCATCGCCTCGATGATCCCCTTCTCGACGGAGGGGATGTACTCCTTCGGGATGGCGCCACCACGGATCTTGTTGTCCCACACGAACCCGCCGCCCGGCGGCATGGGCTCGAGATTGATCGTCACGTCGGCGAACTGACCGCGGCCGCCCGTCTGACGGGCGAAGCGCGTGCGCTGCTCGATCTTCTTCGAGATCGTCTCCTTGTACGCGACCTGCGGCTTGCCGATGTTGGCCGCCACGGAGAACTCGCGCACCATGCGGTCGACGAGGATCTCGAGGTGCAGCTCGCCCATGCCCGAGATCAAGGTCTGGCCCGAATCCTCGTCCGTCTTCACGCGGAACGTCGGGTCCTCGTCCTGGAGCTTGTTGAGCGCGTTCGACATCTTCTCTTCGTCCGACTTGGTCTTCGGCTCGATTGCGACCTGGATGACCGGCTCGGGGAAGTGCATCGCCTCGAGCACGATCGGGTGGTCCTTCACGCAAAGCGTGTCGCCGGTATGGACGTTCTTGAGCCCCACCGCCGCGGCGATCTCGCCGCAGAAGACCTCGTCGCGCTCCTCGCGTTTGTTCGCGTGCATCTCGACGATGCGGCCCAGGCGCTCCCCCGACTCCTTGTTCGCGTTGTAGATGTGCATGCCCGGCTTGATCTTCCCCGAGTAGACCCGGAAGAAGGTCAGCTTGCCGACGTACGGGTCGGTCATGATCTTGAACGCGAGCGCCGCGAACGGCTCGTCGTCGCTGACCCCGCGCTCCTCGTTCTCGAGCGTCTTCGGGTTCAGGCCCTTGACCGGCGGCATGTCGGCCGGCGCGGGGAGGTACGTGACGACGGCGTCGAGGAGCTTCTGGATTCCCTTGTTCTTGAACGCGGTGCCACCGAGCACGGGGACGATCTTCCCGCTCAGCGTTCCCTTGCGAACCGCCCGGCGGATCAGCTCGGCACTCGCCTCCTTGCCCTCGAGGTAGTCGTGGAGGAGCTCGTCATCGTACTCCGCGATCGCCTCGAGCATGTGGTGCCGCGCCTCGGCGGCCGGCTTGGCGAGATCCCGCGGGATCTCCCCTTCGATGTACGTCGCCCCGAGATCCTCGGTGGCGTAGGTGATGGTCTTCATGTCGATGAGATCGATCATCCCCGTGTACACGTCGCCGAGATGGATCGGCATCTGGAGGGGCACGGCCGTCGCGCCCAGGCGCTCCTTCATCATGTTCACGACGAATTGGAAGTCGGCCCCCACCCGGTCGAGCTTGTTCACGAAGGCGATACGCGGCACGCCGTACTTGTCGGCCTGGCGCCACACCGTCTCGGACTGCGGCTCGACGCCGCCCACACCGCAGAAGACCGCGATCGCGCCGTCCAGAACGCGAAGCGACCGCTCCACCTCGACGGTGAAGTCGACGTGGCCGGGCGTGTCGATGATGTTGACCTGGTGATCCTTCCAGAAGCAGGTGGTGGCGGCCGAGGTGATGGTGATCCCTCGCTCCCGCTCCTGCTCCATCCAGTCCATGGTGGCGGCGCCATCGTGGACCTCGCCCATCCGGTGCACCTTCCCCGTGTAATAGAGGATGCGCTCCGTGAGCGTCGTCTTGCCGGCATCGATGTGGGCCATGATGCCGATATTGCGCATATGAGAAAGATCGAACTGCCTGGGCACTTCGAAACCTACCTTCGCGTTACCAGCGGTAATGGGCGAACGCCTTGTTCGCCTCAGCCATCTTGTGCGTGTCTTCCCTCTTCTTCACCGCGCCCCCCTCGTTCTTGGAGGCGGCCGTGATCTCCGCGGCGAGCCGGTCGGCCATCGTGTGGTCCGGGCGGCTGCGCGAGTACTGGATCAGCCAGCGGAGCGCGAGCGCGGTCCGCCGGTCCTGCCGGACTTCCACCGGGACCTGGTAGGTGGCGCCGCCGACTCGGCGGGACTTCACCTCCAGGACCGGCTTCACGTTGTTCATCGCGGACTTGAGAACGGTCAAGCCGTCCTGGCCCGTCTTCTTCTCGATCACGTCCATGGCGCCGTAGAAGATGCGCTCGGCCGTGCTCTTCTTGCCCCCCAGCATCAAACAGTTGATGAAGCGGGTGACGAGCACGTTGGCGTAGCGCGCATCCGGAGCGAGCTCGACGCGGTGGATCTTGGCTGCACGACGCATCGGCTACGCCCCCTTCTTCCGCTTGGTGCCGTACTTGGAACGGCTCTGCTGACGACCGTCCACGCCGGACGCGTCCAGGGTCCCCCGGACGACGTGGTAGCGCACGCCCGGGAGGTCCTTCACACGGCCTCCCCGGATGAGGACGATCGAGTGCTCTTGGAGGTTATGTCCCTCGCCCGGGATGTAGCAGGTGACCTCCATCCCGTTCGTGAGACGAACGCGGGCGACCTTGCGGAGCGCCGAGTTCGGCTTCTTCGGCGTAGAGGTATAGACGCGCGTGCACACGCCGCGTTTCTGCGGCGCCGCCTTCAGGGCCGGCGATGCGGTCTTGCTCAGTTGTCTCTTCCGGCCATGCCGGACGAGCTGGTTCAGAGTCGGCACCTAAAACTCCTCATCACAATAGGTTTCGGGCGCAAAGAACGGGCACTATATCGAGCCCGGACACCCCCGGTCAAGCTGTTTTTACCTCTTCCTCCACCGGAGCCGCTTTTTCCGTCTCGTCCTCGTCTTCCGAAATCACGTCGATCGCCCGGTAGCGCCCGAGACCGGTACCCGCCGGGATCAGG
>DATEOQ010000185.1:0-8349 GCA_035273905.1 Candidatus Eiseniibacteriota bacterium
GACCACCGTGACGATCGCGATCGCAAGGGCGAGAGGATTGCCGTGCAGCCACTCCACGCGCGGTCCCCAGAAAACCAGGCTCACCGCCGCGGCCAACTGCCCCACGAGCTTTCCGCGCGGTCCCATCGGCCGCCAGTCGTCGATCAATCCGAGCGCGAGCGAGATCGCCGCACCGAGCATGACGCCCGGCGCCGGCGCGTGAACGGTCGTATCGAACACGTATTTCGCGAGGAGCAGCGCGCTCACGACCGAGAGGCCGATCGCCACGCCACCCAGGAGCGGCGTCGGGTGCGCATGATGCTTTCGGAGATCGGGGTGGTCCAGGTAGCCGGTTCCCTCGGCGATGCGGCCGAGGAGCGGGGTCAGCGCGAGCGCCGACGCGAACGCGAGCGGGGCGAAGACGAGGTTCGGTGGAGGGCCGATCACACAGCCGTGGAGACCAGCGGCTCCGCGGCGTGGGTCGCGGAATCGATGTCGCCGGCTTCGAGCGCTTCAAGCGTCGCGCGCCAGTTGAAGGTGGCGCGCGCCCACTCGCGTCCCCGCTCCGCCATGAACGCGGCACGAGCCGGGTTGCGGATCACGTCGACGACGCGCGCCGCGATCTCGTGCGCGCTCTCCCCCGTCAGGATCAAGCCCTTCGGGATCGGCTCGAGGCCCTGACGCACGATCGAGGTCGCCACGACCGGAACGCCGTTGGCGAGTGCGTGCACCACCTTGTTCTGCACCCCCGCCGCGAAGCGATGGGGCGCGACGAAGACGGTGGCCCGCGCGAAGTAGGGCTCGAGACGCGGAACGTGCCCCAGCACGTGCACGCCCGGCCCGCGAGCCCATGGACCCAGCGCTTCGCCCCCGGCCCCCACCACGTCCAGCGTGGCTTCGGGCACGCTCTCCCGGACGCGCGGCAGGATGTCCTGGACGAGGAAGCGCACGGCGTCGCGATTGTGGAACACCTGGTGGAAGCCGAGGAAGAGGAGCCGCGCCGGATCGGGCGCGTTTCCGTCGAGGCACGAGTTCGGCACGAGCCCGTTCGGCACCACGCGCACGTCGGCGCTCGGGGCGATCCGCATGAGCTCGTTCCGCTCCGCGTGGCTGATGACCCAGCACTCGTCGAAGCGGGGCGAGATCTCGGATTCGTAGCGCTGGATGCGGCGCCGCTCCTCGCGGTAGAGCCAGCGGTCCAGGCCCTTCCGGAACGGAAGCGAGCGCGCGATGCCGGCCGAGATCACGTCTGTGAGATCGAGGATCCAGCGCGCGTCGCACGTATGCCCGTTCGCGAGCGCATACGGGGCCATCCGGAAGAGGTGGGTCACGACCACATCCGGCTGCACGCGGCGGAGCATGAGACGAACCTGCTCTTCCATGCGGCGCGAGCGGTAGTACGCGGCCTGGAACGGCGCACACCCCGCGATTGCCTTCGCGGCGCGGAACGCCGAGAGCAACGGAGGCAGCGGCACCACCGTGATGGACGCGAGCAGACGCTCGAGCGGCGCGATGGACATGGGATCGGGGCGCCCGCACGCGAACGTCACCAGGTGGACCTCGTGCCCCGCTTCGGATGCCGTTCGGATCTGGTGGAAGACGCGAAAGCGATCGCCCCCTTCGGGGGGAAATGGCAGGCGCGAGGTGAGAAAGACGACTCGCATGGGCGGCAGTGTATCACGGATGATGGGCACGCACCCTCCGATAGACCTCGTCGATCGAGCTCACGATCGCGTCCCACCGGTAGGCGGGGTCCAGACCCGCGGAAGGACGCGGCCGTGGCTCGCGAAATGCACGGTCGAGCGCCTGGACCCACGCGCGCGCATCGCGCGAAACGAGCTCCCCGTTCTCGCCCGCGCGGATCGCGTCGGACGCGCCCCCGACGTCGTGCGCGAGCGTGTAGAGACGCCCCGCGAGCATCTCGAGGAGCGCGACGCTGCATCCTTCGTAATACGACGGCAGCGCCCCCAGATCGGATGCGTGAATCCACTCGGTCACGTGGTCGCGCGGGACCGATCCCGTCACGAGCCGTCCGTCCGATCGCCCTGGACCGCTTCCCCCGACCACGACCCAGAGTGCCCGGGGATGGCGCGATCGGACCTCGGCCCATGCGCGCTCCAAGAGGTCATACCCCTTCACGAAGTCGTGTCTCCCGATCGTGAGCAGAATCGGCGTGCCGGGGTCGATTCCGTGCCTCCTGCGCCAGGCCTCGCGTCCCTCGCGCGGTGGATCGAAGGAGGCGCCGTTGGGGATCACGACGGCGCGTGCGGCGTCGATCCCGTGAAAGCGCGCGAACTCGTCCCGGACCCGCGTGGAGACCGCGATCAGCGCCCCCGGCGCCCGCGCGGCGCGCCGCTCCTCCGCCCGCGCGCTCCAGTTCCCCGGCCGGGCGAGGGTCTTCAGGCGGCCGAGGCGCACGTACGCGTCCATCTTGGCGGCCACGCAGAAGTGGAGCGTCGTGATCACGCGCGGCCCTGGAGACACGCTCCGCGGCCAGGCCATCGTGTGGCGGTGGAGGATGTCGTAGCGCGACGGCTCGAGCGCGCGCACGGCGTTCGGGATGCCGCGCGCCCAGAGGTCGACCTCGTGGCCGCGCGCGGCGAGCCTCTGGGAGAGCTCGAGCACGTGGGTCTCGAGCCCGCCCGGCTTCGAGAGATCGACGTCCGCGGCGAGGAGGATCTTCATGCCGAGGCAGATCGGGTCGCCGCGCGACCGCGGGGAGTGAAGGGCAGGAGCCATGTGAGCACCCACCACGGAAGCGCCGCGGTGCGACTGGCGGGGTCGCGAATCGCACGGGCCAGTTGGCGACGCGCCTCCAACGCCCGGCCCTGGCGCGCCAGCATCTCGCCCAGGTAGAAGGCCACGCGCCCCGCGCGTGGGTAGCTTGCGAGGAACTCCTCTTGGGAAGGCCGTGCCGCGAGCAGCTCGATCGAGTCCCTTCCTGTCTCTCTGCGCTCGTCCGCGAACGTGCGCGCCACCGCCGCGTGCCAGGTCATCGTGCTCCGCGCTCGCGCTGTGAGATTTCCAGAGCGCTCCCGCCAGGAGTAGAGAGGCAAGGCGATGTTGTCCAGGTCCAGCTCCGGAGGCATGCGAAGCCAGAGATCGAAGTCCTCCGCCGACCGGAACGGAGCGCGGAAACCGCCCGCCGCCTCGTACGCCGCGCGACGCATCATCACGGAGCCGTTCACGAAGGGAGGGGCGTGGTGGAGCATTCGCCGCACCGCGCCGCGGCCGAAGGGGACGCGAAAAGGACGGAGGCGCCCGCCACGCTCGTCGATCACGAAGGCGCTCGTTCCGAGCACGCCGAGGTCCGGTCGGGAAGCGAACGCCCGCACCTGCAGCTCGATGCGCCGTGCGTCCGATACGTCGTCATCGTCGTGGATCGCGATCAGAGATCCCGAAGACGCGCGAAACGCAAGATCGCGGGCGGCCGCCGGTCCGATCCCCTCGGCGCGAAGCCGCGTGGCGCGTGGATGCGCGGCTGCAAAGGCATCCAGGAGCGACGCGGTCCCATCCGTCGAGCCGTCGTCGACCAGGACCGGCTCGATCGCGGGATAGGTCTGGCTGGCGATGCTCGCGAGCGCCTCGGGCAGGAACCGCGCGCCGTTTCGGCTCGCGAGGAGGACGCTCACGAGAGGGGCGTTTGCATTCATGGAAGTCGGACTGTAGCACGCGGCCGGAGGCGCGATTGACACCACGCGGAGGGTCCTCGACACTGCCGCGCATGCCCACCGAAGAGCCCGACCGCACGCCTACGCCGCTCGAAGCGCCGATCCTTTCCATGCCGCCCGGTGCGAAGCTCTGGCTCGATCGTGGCGCGAGGCTCGCCGCGACCGCCGCCTACCCCGGCGTGATCGCCGTCATGAGCGTGATCCGCAACAAGTGGTTCGCGACCCATCTCGACGTGTCGGGCATCGGCGTGCTCGCGCAGATCATCTCGGGACAGACGTGGCTCGGGATCGCCGCGGGGCTCGGCATGACCCTCCCCGTCGCGCAGGCGATCGCACACGCGCTGGGACGGGGCGACGGCGAGGGGGCGCGGCGCAGCTTCTGGACCGCGTTCGGCCTCGTCGCGGCGGCCGTGCTCGCGATCGCGACCGCCGCGCTCCTCCTCGCCCCCGGAGTCTCGAAAGCGCTCCTCGACGTGTCCTCCCACGCGGACCTCGTGCGCTGGTCGGTGCTCGGCCTGGCCGGCTACGCGGTCTCGAATCTCCTCCTGGGCCTCTTCGCGGGACGCTCGGACGTGATCGGGCCCGTGGTCTTTGCCGCGCTCGGCGGCGTCGCCTCGCTCGCGGCGACGTTCCTCCTCGTGCCTCGCGCCGGGCTCGCGGGCGCGACCATCGCGGTTGCGATCTTCTGGCCCGCCGGCGCCCTCGGCGTCCTCCTCGCGCGAGGGCGCGCGTATCGCGACGTCCCCGGACGCCCCACGCTCCCGATCGTCCGGCGCGACGTCGCGAAGCAGCTCCTCGGCATCGGCACCGCCGCGCTCTTCATGTCGCTTCTCGACCTCGGGACGATGCTCGCGCTCCGCGCGCACTACGTCCGCGCGCACGGCGTCGACGCGAACGGGCTGCTCCAGGCGGCGCTCGCGATGTCGCAGCTCGTCGGCGCCGTGTTCTATGCCTACCTGTCGAGCTATGCCTTCGGAAAGATCAGCGCCGCGTCCGCCGCCGGCGGCGTGGACGCCGCGCGGACCTACACGAGGCGGCAATGGAAGCCGCTCCTTCTCCTCGCAACCGCGGGGACGGCGTTCATGATGGTGGCCGCGGCGCCGCTCCTCCATCTCCTCTACTCCAACCGCTTCGACGGGGCGCGGCCGCTCATGGCCTGGACGCTCCTCGGCGAGTTCGGCCGCATCGCCGCGCTCACCTGGTCGGCGGGAGCCTTGCCGGTGGGAGGGCGCCGGCTCTGGGTCGGCATCGGAGTCGTGCAGCCGATCGCGCTCGCCGTCGCGTACGCCGCGTTCACACTCGCCGGGGCGGGTGCGCGGTCGCTTCCCTTCGCCTACGCGGCCGGAGGCGGAGTGCTCTTCGCGATCGCGATGATCCGCATGCGGCGCGCGGGAGTGGGGCCGCGCCTCGGCGATGTCGCGGCAGCGGCGGTCGCGGCCGCGCTCCTCACGACGCTCGCGGCGGTGATCACGCGAGTCTGAGTCAGTCGCCCGCGATCGCCCCGCGACGCCGAAGCTCCGCGAACAGGTCCTCGAACCGCCGTCGCCACGTGTGGTCGCGGAGCGCGCGCTCGTGTCCCGCGAGGCGAATCTTCTCCCGTTCCGTGTCGTTCGCGAGGTAGTAGCGGCTCAGATCCACCAGCTCGTCCTGGGACCGGTAGCAGACGATCTCCTTCCCGATCTCGTAGTGAAGCGCGATCTCGTCGAGCCAGCCCGTCACGTAGAACGCCCCCGCCATCGGCGCCTCGAACTCGCGAAGCCGGATCTGTCGAAGAGGCCGCGAGGTGCGGTGCGTGTCTCCGAGGATGAGGAAGCCGAGGCTGATCCGGCTCTCGCTGAAGAGCGCGACGTACCGCTCGTCGCTCACGGGGCCATGGAGCGCCGACGGGTGGCGCGTCCGGAGCCGGTCCCAGTCCATCCGGTCGCGCATCGCCTGGAGCACGTTCCTCCCGCCGAACGCGAGCCGGATGGCGCGCGCCAGGATCCCCGGCTGGCTCTGACCCGTCGCCGATTCACCGGCCGAGGCCGCGGGATCCCAGTGCTGACCGAACGCGTGCGCGTCCACGCCCGCCTCACGGAGCGCGAGCATGCCGGCGGTGCGGTCGCCGTAACGCTGCCCCGAGAACGTGGCGTCGTACCTCGAGCCGGTGTCCATCGGATGGTAGCGATCGGGGTTGGCCGCCATCGGAAAGAAGAGCGGCTCCGCCATCGCCTCCCTGTATCGGATGATCGCTTCCGCCTCGGGCACGAGGCAGAACGAGAAGTGGCGCGCGTTCCGCCGCACGAGGTGGAACTGGTGCACGTTGTTGCAGAAGAAATTGAGGACGGGCGCGATGCGGTCGCGCACGCGATCGATCGCGGCCGGTTCGAGATGGCTGTCCATCACGTACGTGATCACGAGGTCGAGGGGCGCCGCGCGGTGGGCTTCCTCGACCGCGGAGAGGAAGCGCTCGGTGAACCGCGCGCGCGGCGCCGCGGTCCCGGGGTCGTCCGGGTCGAGATCGAAGAGAGGTGCGATGCCCTCACCCCAGAGCACGACGTCGTGCCCCATCGCGACGAGCGGATCGTGGAGGTTGTCTTTCCACAGATCCGACGTGAATGCGGGGTTCGGGCTCGGGTGGAGGACGAGGAAGATGCGCAAGCGGGTCGGGGCTACTTGATCGCTTCGGCGATCGCCACTGGATAGAAGTGGATCCGGTTCTCCACCGGACGCACCTCGCGGAACCCCGCCTCGCGCAGGAGCCGCTCGAGCCTCGCCGGGCTGAAGCCGTTCTTGTGGAACGCGTACGCATTCTTCTGGCTGCCGTAGACGAGGCGGTAGTACCAGTCCTTGGACGCCTCGTCCGGCTGCGCCAGGAGCTGGCGCGCGGTCTCCTCGAAGTCGGGCACGTCCACGTGGAGCATCCCCCCTGGGCGCAGGATTTCGTACCAGTGGCGGAGAACGGCCGGCGCTTCACGCATGCCCAGGTGCTCGAGCACCTGCACGTTTCGGATCTCGTCCGCCGTGTCGGGCTCGTACGGAAGCGCGCGGAGATCGGCGTAGCGATCCACCACGCAGTGCTGGACCCCGCCCGGTCCATGCTCGAGCGACGCCTGGGACTCCTCCTTCTTGTAGTAGCGGTCCACCGTCGTGCGATTCCGATCCGCGAGATCGGGACGCTCCGACGCGAGGAAGGAATAGCCCGGAACTTCGACATCGAGGTTCACGTACCCGTCCAGATACACGGTGCCGCAGCCCACGTGAAGCCGTACCGCCATGCCAAAGCCTCCTAGTTCGCGCTCGGGTCGCGGAAGATGCGAACGACGGTGAGGGCGAGGATCTTCATGTCGAAGCTCATCGACCAGTTCTCGATGTAATAGAGGTCGTACTCGATGCGGCGCTCCAGCGGCGTGTCGCCACGCAGCCCGTTCACCTGCGCCCAGCCCGTGATGCCCGACTTCACGTGATGCCGGAGCATGTAGCGCGGAATGGACGCGCGGAACTGGTCGACGAAGACGGGCTGCTCGGGACGCGGCCCGACCAGACTCATGTGCCCCACGAGCACGTTCCAGAGCTGCGGCAGCTCGTCGAGCGAGAGCCGCCGGAGGATCGACCCCGCGCCCGTGCGGCGCGGATCCTCGGCTTTGCTCCACTGCGGCCCCTCTACCTCCGCGTCCGTCCGCATGGTGCGGAACTTGAGCATGCGGAAGCGGCGCCCGTTCGAGCCCACGCGCTCCTGCGCGTAGAGCGCGGGGCCGGGGGAGTCGAGCTTCACCCAGAGCGCGATCGCGAGGAGGAGCGGCGACAGGAGGACGAGGGACAGAGCCGAGACCGCGAGATCGAAGGCTCTCTTTAAGACTGAGTTCCAACCCTGCTCCGGAGTCTCGGTCACGAGCACGACCGGCGTGCCGTCGAAATCCTCGACGCTCGCGTTCAGGGTGTGCCTGCGGTTGAGATCGGGCACGAGGCGCACGGCGGCGGTGGAGTCGCCGAGCCGCTCGAGCGCATCCTGCTCCGCCTCATGCTCCGAGCGCGGGAACGCCACGTACACGAGCTCCGCGCCGGAGTCCGTGACGAGCCCGGGCAGATCCGCGACGCAGCCCACCACCTCGAACGGGCCGACGTGATTCCCCACCTCGATCGCGTTCGTCGACACCATCCCGATCACGTGAAGCCCATAGTCCGGCTCGGCGATCATCTTCCGCCCGACGCGCTCCGCGAGATCGCCCGTGCCCACGAGGAGGACGTGACGCAGGTTGTGGCCGCTCCGGCGCGCGGCGCGGAGCGCGAAGCGGATCGCCGCGTGCGCTGTCGTGAGCAGGAACGCGGCGAGGATGGCGAAGAGGAAGAGCACCGAGCGCGCGACCTCGCCGCGCAGCGAGTAGGACGCGAGCGCGGCGACGGCGGCGAGGATCGCCACCCCCTGCACCAGCGTCCAGAGCTCCTGCGAGAGTCGCGCCGTGCGGGCCGAGCGGTAGAGGCGGAACGAGCGCAGGATCAAAAGGCCGAACGGCGTGAGAACCGCGCCGAACCAAAGATAGCGCTCGATCGGGGGCACCCCGAGCGGCGCCGGCAGGGGCAGCACATGGAAGCGAAGCCAGTACGCGGCGCACCAGGCCGCGAAGATGAGAAACGCGTCGAGGAAGAAGACGCCGATCTGGAGGAGCTGTCGGTGGCGCGCGAACACGGTCAGCCCCGTGCCGCGGTCGGGACGCGTTCG
>DATEOQ010000186.1:0-3018 GCA_035273905.1 Candidatus Eiseniibacteriota bacterium
GCGGTCTCGCTCTTCCCGATCCCGCTCCTCCCCGTGAAGAGGAGCCCGATCCCGTACACGTCGACGAGCGACCCGTGCACGGTGATGTTGGGCGCGAAGACGAAATCGAGGAAGGCGGTGAGCTGGTGGATGAACGGGGTCGTTTCGAGGGGCGTGCGGATGACCGGGATCTGGTGCGCGTTCCCGCGCTCGACCAGCTCGGTCGGGATCTCGAGGCCCTTGGCCACGATGATGCAAGGGGTCTGGAACTGGAAGAACCGATCCAGGGCGGCGTCGCGGTCTTTCTCCTTCAGCGTGCCGAGATACGCGAGCTCCGTGCGGCCGAAGATCTGGATGCGCTCGGCGAGGAAGTTCTCGGTGAAGCCCATGAGCGCCATCCCCGGACGGTTGATGTCGCTCATCGTGATCGCGACCTTGGATTCCAGCGACTCCGACAGGAGATCGAGGGAGAGCGCGTCTTTCTGCTGTTCGTAGAGCTGCGCGACCGAGAGGGTCGGCGGGCTAGTCGAGCTCAAGCAGCCCCACCTGTCCGTCCTCGAGGCGGTAGGCCACGCGAAGCCCTTCCTCGCCTCGCTCGGAGAACACGAGGACGGGCTTCCGGCTCTTCATGAGAGCGCGGGCGGCTTCCTCCGCGCTCAAGACCGGGCGCTTGGGCGGACGGTGCCGGACCACCTCGATCGCGGCCTTGGCGCGCGGCGGGGTTTCGATGGCGGGCTCCATGCGGATGCTCGAGCCGCGCTTCTTCCGATCCTTGAGCTTGTCCTTCTGTTTCTGGAGCGCACGCTCCACCTTGCCGAGGACCTGGTCGAGCGAGGCCTTGGCCTCGTTGTCGGTCGCCTTGGTGAGGAGGTCGAGCGCGTTCCCGTGGAGGCGGAGCTCGGTCTGGTGGCGGTAGCCCTCCTGCGTGATGACGAGATCGGCGCGAATGATCGCCGGATAGAACCGCGTCAGCCGCTCGAGGCGCTCGACCGCGTATTCCCGAAAGCCCGGCGAGGGCTTCCAGTGACGTCCCTTGATCGTGATCTCCATGCCACCCCCTTGACGGTTGGACGCGCTCAGGCGTAGCGGCGGCGCGCGCGCGCGGGCAGGAGGCGGAGCGCCTCCCGGTACTTCGCCACCGTGCGCCGCGCGATCCGGAGCCCCTGCTCGTGCAGGATCTCGGCGATGCGCTGATCGCTGAGCGGGTCCATCTTGTCCTCGTTGTTGATCAGGGTCAGAATCTTGTCCTTCGCGACCTTGGCCGAGACGTCGTCCCCTTCCTCGGTGGCGAGGCCGCTCGAGAAGAAGTACTTCAGCTCGAAGACGCCGCGCGGCGTCTGGACGTACTTGTTGGTCGTGACGCGGCTCACGGTGGATTCGTGCATGCCGATCTGGTTCGCGATCTGCTGGAGCGTGAGCGGCTTCAGCCCCTCGACGCCGCGCTCGAAGAACTCCCGCTGCTCCTCGACGATCCGGCGCATCACCTTGATCATCGTCTTCCGCCGCTGCTCGATCGTCTGGATGAGCCACTTGGCGGAGTTGAGCTTGTCGGAGATGAACTTTCGCGTTTCGTCCTGCCCGGCGGTCTTGTTGCGGAGCATCTGCTGGTAGGCCTGGCTGATCCGCAGCCGCGGCACGTTCCGGTCGTTGAGCGACACCACGAACTCGCCGGATATGCGATCGACGATGAGATCCGGCGTGACGTACTTCGTCTCCTCCGCCGCGATCTCCTGTCCGGGACGCGGGTCCAGGGTCGCGATGAGATCCCCCGCCCCCTGCACGTCCTCGACGGTGCACTTGAGGCCGCGCGCGATCTCGCCGAAGCGCTTGGCGAGGAGGTTCTCGAATTGTTCCTGCACGACGCGCCCCGCGAGCGTGTCCTCCTGCTTCCGCTGCACGAGCTGGATCCAGAGGCACTCTTGGAGATTCCGCGCGCCGACACCGGCGGGCTCGAACTTCTGGATCTCCGCCAGCACCTCTTCCACCTTGTCCGGCCCCACGGCGAAGGTCTCGGCCACCTCCTCGACCGTCGTCTGGAGATAGCCGTTCTCGTCGATCGAGCCGATCAGGTACTCGCCGATGGCGAGATCCTCTTCGCTTCGCTCGAGGAGACGGAGCTGCTCGATGAGGTGATCGCCGAGGCTCCTCCGCGTTACCGGAACGCGTTCATAGAACTCGGCGTCCGGATCGTCCGTACGCGGTGCGGAAGGGATCTCGTAGTTGTCGGGCCAGAGCTCGTTCCAGTCGACTTCCTGGTTCTTGTCCGGCTCGGCCGTCTCGACCGGCTCCCCCTCCCCGTCCTGGCCCTCCTCCTTCTTGATCTCCTCGATCTCCTGCACCTCTTCGATCTCGTCGACTTCCTCGAGGAGGGGATTGCGCTCCAGCTCCAGCTTCAGGGCTTGCTGCAGCTCGAGCGTGGGCATCTGGAGGAGCTTCAGGGCCTGCTGCAGACGCTGCGTCATGATCAGCGTCGGCTTCTGCTGCATGCTCAGGCCGTGTTTCATTTCCATGGCTCTAGCCCCTCAATCGAGTCGGAAGCGCTCGCCCAGGTAGATCTGGCGCGCCACCGGATCCTGCGCGAGCTCCTGACCGGTGCCCTGCAGCAGGATCTTGCCTTCGAACATGATGTACGCGTGGTCGGTGGTGCTCAGCGTTTCCCGCACGTTGTGATCGGTGATCAGAATGCCCAGCCCCTTCTGCCTCAGGCGGGACACGATGTCCTGGATCTCCGAGACGGCGATCGGGTCGATCCCCACGAACGGCTCGTCGAGGAGGAGAAACCCCGGCTGCGTCACGAGCGCTCTGGTGATCTCCACGCGCCGCCGCTCGCCTCCCGACAGGTTGTAGCCCTTCCGGTCCGCCAGGTGTCCGATGTTCAGCTCCTCGAGGAGCTGCTCGAGCCGCTGCGCCCGCTCTTTCGACGAGAGCTTCAGCGTCTCGAGGATCGCGAGGATGTTCTCGCGGACCGTCAGGCGCCGGAAGATCGACGGCTCCTGCGCCAGGTACCCGATTCCGATCCGGGCCCTCTGGTGCATGGGG
>DATEOQ010000187.1:0-3683 GCA_035273905.1 Candidatus Eiseniibacteriota bacterium
TGCGCTGCTGGGTCATCTCCGCGGTCTCGCGCTTGGCGCAGCCCGCACTGAGCCCGCCCCCCAGGGCGGCGCAGATCGTGAACGCAAACAAGAACCGAACGAACGTAGGAGACCTCATGGCCCAATCCTCCTTGAGTGGGAGCGGCCTCGGCCGCCCGACTTTGGTCAGCGCGCAAGGCCGGTCGGCAGTGCAACTTGTCTGCCATGGGGATCAGGGCGGGCGACCGCTCCCGCGCAAGCAGTTACGGGGGCGTACCTATACGCGATTCCGTCTCGCCGCATGGGTTGCAAGACCCTGGGGTAAAGATTTCCGATTACAGCGCCTCGCGCGCTCTCTAGCCTTTTAGAGGCAGAGCCAACGGCTAGAGGGAGCGAGGCGCCATGAACGAGCACCGGATGACGAGCCTGGACCCGAGCGCCGGCGAGATGGCCCAGAGGATCCAGGCGTTCGATTGGGCGTCGACACCGCTCGGCCCCATGGAGTCATGGTCGCCGGCGCTGACCACGTCGCTCCGGATCATGCTCGCCAACCGTTTCCCCCACGTCCTCTGGTGGGGGCCGGAGTACATCCAGTTCTATAACGACTCCTACCGGCCGATTCCGGGCAACAAGCATCCGGATCTCGCTCTCGGCGTGCCGTGCCGTGAATGCTGGCGGGAGATCTGGGACGTCCTCAAGCCTCTCGTCGACCGCCCCTTCCATGGCGGACCGGCGACCTGGAATGACGACATCCAGCTCGAGATCCACCGCCACGGCTTCCTCGAGGAAACCCACTTCACCATCGCGTACAGCCCTGTACCGGACGACACGGTGCTGAGCGGGATCGGCGGCGTGCTCGCGACGGTGCACGAGATCACCGACAAGGTGGTCGGACAGCGGCGCACCGGCGTGCTCCGCGATCTGGGGGCCACCATCCACGATCCCCATTCGGGCGAAGAGGCGTGTGCGATGGCCGCGGAGTCGCTGCGAGAGGCCGATTGCGACCTCCCGTTCGCGCTCCTCTACCTGCTCGACTCCGAGGGGAAGCGCGCTCATCTCGCCGGCGTCGCGGGGACGGTGGAGGGCGAGCCGGTGAGTCCGCTCGTGATCGATCTCGACGGGCCGCATCCTTGGGCCCACGTCATGAGTACCGCGGTCCGGCGCGGGCTGATCACGACCGTGCGCGCTCTCGGCTCGCGGTTCCCGTCGGTGCCGCAAGGCCCCTGGTCGGATCCGCCGGACATGGCCGCGATCGTTCCCATTCCCGCCGCCAAGGCGGGGGAGTCGGCCGGCTTCCTCGTGACGGGGATCAGTGCGCGGCTTCGCTTCGACGCCAGCTATCAGGACTTCCTCGACCTCGTGAAGACGCAGATCGGCACCGCCATCGCGACGGCCCGCGCCTACGAATACGAGAAGAAGCGGGCCGAGCTCCTCGCGGAGCTGGACCGGGCCAAGACCACGTTCTTCTCGAACGTGAGCCATGAGTTCCGCACGCCGCTGACCCTGATCCTGGGGCCGCTCGAGGACGCGCTCGACACGGTGTTGGAGCCTGCCCACCGGGACCAGCTCGAGCGCATCCAGCGAAACGCGCTCCGCCTTCAGAAGCTCGTCAACACGCTGCTCGATTTCTCGCGCATCGAGGCGGGACGCATTCAGGCGTCGTTCGAGCCGGTGGATCTCGCCGAGCAGACGCGCGATCTCGCGAGCGCCTTCCGCTCGGGCGTGGAAAAGGCGGGAATGTCGCTCACGGTGGACTGCGATCCTTCGTCCGAGCCCGCCTACGTCGACCGCGACATGTGGGAGAAGATCGTCTTCAACCTGCTCTCCAACGCGTTCAAGTTCACGCTCGAAGGAGGAATCGAGGTCCGGCTGCGGGAGGTGGAGGGCCGCGCGGAGCTCGCCATTCGCGATACGGGTGTGGGGATCGCGCCGGAGGAGCTTCCGCGGGTGTTCGAGCGCTTCCATCGGGTCGAGGGCGTCGAGGCGCGCACGTACGAGGGAACCGGCATCGGCCTCGCCCTCGCGAGCGAGCTCGTGAAGCTCCACGGCGGTGCTCTCACCGTGACGAGCGCCGTCGGACAGGGGAGCACGTTCACCGTGTCGCTGCCGCTGGGCTCGGCGCATCTGCCGGCGGATCGCGTCCAGTCCGCGCGGAATCTCGCGTCGACCGCCCTCGACGCCGAGCACTACCTGGCCGAGGCCCTCGGGTGGATTCCGGCCGCGACCGAGAGTCGCTCCGCCGTGCGCGTGGAGGAACCGGCCACGAACCCGGTGCGCCGCTCGCGGGTCCTCTGGGCCGACGACAACGCCGACATGCGCGAGTACGTGCGGCTCCTCCTCTCGCCGCTCTACGACGTGGAATGCGTGGAGGACGGTGTGGCGGCGCTCGAGGCCGTGGGGCGGGAGCCGCCCGACCTCGTGCTCGCCGACATCATGATGCCGCGCCTCGACGGGCTGGCCCTGCTCCGCGCGCTCCGCGAGTCGGAGCCCACGCGGACGCTCCCGGTGATCCTCCTCTCCGCGCGGGCAGGCGAGGAGGCGGCCCTCGAGGGACTCGAAGCGGGGGCGGACCACTATCTCGTGAAGCCCTTCAGCGCGCGCGAGCTCCTCACCCGCGTGAGCTCGCAGCTCGAGCTCTCGCGCATGAGGAGCGAGACGTCCGACGTGCTGCGCGAGAACGACCGGAAGAAGACGGTCTTCCTCGCGGTGCTCGCGCACGAGCTTCGGAACCCGCTCGCGCCGATCCGGAACGCGGCGAGCTATCTCCGGCGGATCCAGCCCGGCTCGCCCGAGATCGAGCGGCCGACCGAGATCATCGAGCGCCAGGTCTCGATCATGGCCCGTCTCGTGGACGACCTCATGGACGTGTCGCGGATCTCGCGGGGAACGCTCGCGCTCCGGATGGGACGCGTGGATCTCGCCGAGGTGGTCGAGGCGGCCATCGAAGGGTGCCGGGACGAGGTGACCGCGCGCAAGCAGGTGCTTACTCTGGTCCTTCCGGAGCGTCCGCTTCTGATCCGGGGAGACCGCGACCGCCTGGTGCAGATCTTCGGCAACCTCGTGTCGAACGCGGTCAAGTACACCCCCGAGGGCGGGCGCATCGGCGTGGAGCTCAAGACGGGAACCGATATCATCGAAGCCACGGTGCGCGACAACGGGCGTGGCATTCCCAGCCCCAAGCTGCGCGAGATCTTCGAGCTCTTCGCGCAGGTGGATCGCACTTTCGACCAGGAGGAAGGGCTGGGCATCGGGCTCACGCTGGCGAGGCAGCTCGTCGAGCTCCATGGCGGCGTCATCGAGGCCCGAAGCGAAGGCGCCGGCCTGGGGAGCGAGTTCTACGTGCGGCTCCCGCGCGTGGCGGTCCAGGCGGCCCCCGCGCCTCGCGCGGCGGTCCACTCCGGCTCACCCCGGCGCATCCTCGTCGCCGACGACAACGAAGACTCGGCCGAGAGCTTGGCGCTCCTCCTCGAGGCGCACGGCCACGAGGTGCAGCTGGCCCACGACGGCGAATCGGCGCTTGCGGTGGCCGAACGCTTCCGGCCCGACGTCGCGTTCATCGACATCGGCATGCCCAGGCGGAACGGCTACGAGGTGGCGGAGGAGCTCAGGCAGCGCCCCTGGACCGCGGGCCTGCGCCTGATCGCGGTGACGGGCTGGGGCCAGGATTCCGATCGAAAGCGTGCGAAGGAGGTGGGCTTCGACGC
>DATEOQ010000188.1:0-3112 GCA_035273905.1 Candidatus Eiseniibacteriota bacterium
TTGCTCGAAGGTGCGTCCCGACTTGAATCGCTCCGGCGTCACCACGGTCTTGCTCCGGTCCATGCGCATCTACTCAGAAGATGGCGATGGGGTGCGCGGGCGCGCCCGTGCTTCCCAGGATGCGAAGCGGCGTCGCAGTGAAGAGAAACTCGTTCCGCCCCTCCTCCTTGCACACCTTGGCGAGCCGCTCGGGATCGGTGTTGTCCACCAGGGCCAGGCCCAGGAACGGGATCGCGAGGTGCGCGCTCATGCCGAAGCCGGGATACCCGCTGGGCCGCTCGTCCATCATGTCCCAGGAGATGGCCGCGATGTCCTTTTCGCGGAACCATTCCAGACACGAGACGTGAAGCCCCGGGTGCGGGTCCACGCGGAACACGAAGTTCGGATGCGCCTTGAGAAAGCCCGCGTTGCCGCTCCGCACCACCACCACGTCGCCCGGCTGCACCGTGACGCCCGCGCGCGCCGCGACCTCGGTCAGCTCCTTGGGCGTCACCGGCTGGCCCACCGTCACGTAGCCTTCCTTCCGCCCCGCCGCCACGTCAAGGAAGACACCTCTGGTGGTTATCCCGTCGAAGAGCGCATCGATCGGGCACCACGTTGCGCCGGCCGTCGTGAGACTGTCCGCGAACGACCGGCCGTTGTAGAGCTCGCCGTCCCACGCCACGTGGCAGAGCGCATCCACGTGCGTGATGGTGAAACCGTGATAGACGAGATCGAAGCGGTCGAGCACCACGTCCACGCGCTCGCGCTTTCCCGGGAACGTGACGTGATACATGAGCACCGGCTGCGGCCCCATGTCGCGCGCCAGTGACACGGTGCGGCCCTTCTTGATGAGCGACTGCGCCTGCGCCTGCTTGGCCGGCGTGATCAGGTTCACCGTGCCCTTCTGGTCGTCGTTTCCCCAGCGGCCCCAGTTGTTCAGCTCCTTGAAATAGGCTTCGACGCGATCCTGGGTCGGCAGCTTGATGTCGGCCATGCTCGGCTCCTCAATAAAGGTGGGCGACGGGTCACGAGGCGATGACGGAGCGACAGTAGCGGTCCCGCGCGCGCCCGTCAAGCGTGCTATAAACGCCGGGGAGAAAGGGAGCTTCATGACCCGCGATCAGCTCAAGGCCCGCATCCTCGAGGCCATCGACCGCCGCGCGCCGGAGATCATTCGCATCGGCGAAACGATCCGGAAGAACCCCGAGCTGGGCTTCAAGGAGGTCAAGACCGCGCGGCTCGTGGAGGACACATTCAAGACGCTCGGGCTCTCGCCCCGATCCGGCCTCGCCTTCACCGGCGTGCGCGCGGACGTCGCGGGCGGCGCCGGCGCGGGCCCGACGTTTGCGATCCTCGGCGAGCTGGACGCGCTTCGCGTGACCGGCCATCCCGACGCCGATCCGCAGACGGGCGCCGCGCACGCCTGCGGCCACAACGCGCAGGTGGCTGGCATGCTCGGCGCGGCCATGGGCCTGCTCGACGCGAAAGCCTTCGAGCATCTCGCCGGACGGGCCGTCTTCTTTGCGGTGCCCGCGGAGGAGGGCGGCGACCTCGAGTGGCGCGTGAGCCAGGTGAAGGCGGGCAACCTCGAGCTGCTCGGCGGCAAGGCGGAGCTGCTCCGGCTCGGCCACTTCGACGACGTGGATCTGGCCATGATGATCCACCTCACCCCGCGGGCCGAGGACGGCAAAGCGAGCTTGCCTCTCTCCAACAACGGCCGCGTGGGCAAGCTCGCGCGCTACATCGGCCGCGCGGCGCACGCCGGCGGCGCCCCGCATCTCGGCATCAACGCGCTCTACGCGGCCACCATCGGCCTCATGGCCATCAACGCCCTCCGCGAGACGTTCCGTGACGAGGACACCATCCGCGTGCACCCCATCCTCACCGCGGGCGGCTCGCAGGTGAACGTGATCCCCGCGGAGGCGCGCCTCGAGACCTACGTGCGCGGGCGCACGCTGCCGGCCATCCTCGACGCGAACGCCAAGGTGGACCGAGCGCTCCGCGCGGGCGCGCTCGCCCTCGGGGCCACCGTGGAGATCGAGACCTTCCCCGGCTATCTGCCGCTCGACTGCGACGCCAACATGGCGCGCTACTTCAAGGACTCGGCGGTGTCGCTCTGGGGAGCCGAGCACGTCAAGGAGCTGGGACACCGTGGCGGCTCGACCGACATGGGCGACCTGAGCCAGGTGATCCCGTGCCTGCATCCCTACATGGGCGGCGCCGCGGGCACGGGTCATGCGGCGGACTACCGCATCGCGGATCCCGACCTCGCCTACGTGGGCCAAGCGAAGGCGCTCGCCAGCATGGTGGTGGACATGCTCGCGGACGGCGCGGCCGGGGCACGCGAGGTGCTCGGCAAGGCGAAGCGCCCGCTCACCCGCGAAGGCTACCTCGAGCTACAGCGGAAGATGGCGCGCCGCGAAGTCTACGAGGGCCGGTAGGATGCCGCTGGCTCCGATTCCCCTCTCCGCGCTGACCAGACGGGGTATCGGCCTGAGGCGCCCGGAAGACGTCGTGGTCTCCCGCGAGGGGCGCGTGTGGGCCTCCGACGAGGGCAGCGCCTGCGCGGAGATCCTTCCCGACGGCTCGCTGCGCCGGGTGGGCAAGGCGGGCGGCAAGCCCAACGGCATCAACATGGACGGCGAGGGCCGCATCGTCATCGCCAACTTCGCCCTCGACACCGCCGACCCCGGCTGTCTCCAGCGCCTCGACACGAATACCGGCGCCATCGAGGCGCTGTGCCTTGAAGTGGGCGGCCGGACCCTGCGCGCGTCGAACTATCCGCTGGTGGATCGCGCGGGCAACATCTGGTGCAGCCACTCCACCTACGATCGCGTGCGCTCCAGCGCGGGCTCGGGCGACGGGTTCGTTTATCGCGTGCGGCCCGACGGCAAGGCCGAGATCATGGCCGAGGGCTTTCACTTCACCAATGGCCTGGCCATGGATCCCGACGAGCGGCATCTCTACGTCTGCCAGACGGTGGGCTGCGACGTGGTGCGCCTCCCGATTCGAGCTGACGGGACGCTGGGCCCACGCGAGCGCTACGGTCCCCTCCTCGGCGGGCCCGCCATCGAGAATCCCACCGTCGAGCAGCGGGTGACCCAGGGCGCCACGGATGGCTGCGGCTTCG
>DATEOQ010000189.1:0-5932 GCA_035273905.1 Candidatus Eiseniibacteriota bacterium
CCGACTGGGAGCGGCTCCCCGGCATCGGCCCATCCCTCGCCGCCCGGATCGTGGCCGATCGCGCCGAGAGGGGACCGTTCCAGACGCCGGAAGGGCTCCTGCGCGTGCGCGGCATCGGACCCCGAACGCTGGAGCGGATCCGCCCGTACCTCGCCCCCGCGCCGGTCGATTCCGGCTCGCCGATCGCAAACTGAGCAGGGCAATCCGCACGATTCTGAGCCGCCATCGCGGCGGCGCGCCGCAAAACGCCGCACGCCCGTCGCGCTAATCGCCGTTCCCCGCGTTCGATCGCGCGTCATGCCGGGCGCTTTCGCGGACATGGCACCGCTCTTGCGAAACGACCTTCCGCCCATTCCCGTGCTCTCGGCGGGAACCCGCCACAACCACGCTCGAACGACATTGAGGGAACCACCGTGCAGCAGGAGAACATCGGCCTCAAGCTGCTGGAAGCGCGCCTCATTACGCCCGACGCGCTGCAGAAGGCCCAGCTCCAGATCAAGACCGGCGGCGGAAACCTGACCGGGGCTCTTGTCAAGATCGGCGCCATCGCCGAAGACGATCTCGCCAAGTTCCTCTCCGAGTTCTATGGAGTTCCGTCGGTCGATCTCAGCAACTTCAATCCCGATTCCTCGTTGACCCGGATCCTCCCCGCGGACGTTGCGAACAAGTTCCAGGCGGTTCCAGTGTCACGCTCGGGACGCCGCCTCACGGTGGCCATGGCGAATCCCTCCAACATCTTCGCCATCGACGACATCAAGTTCATCACGGGCTGCGAGGTGCAGCCGTGTGTCGCTCCGGAATCGGCCATCAAGAGGGCGATCGACAAGGCCTACGATTCCGCGGCGAGCTTCGAGAGCGTCATGCGCGGCCTCGACGACGAGATCGAGGTGCTCGAGGACGCGTCCGACGACGTTCCGGACGTCGCTCTCCTCGGCGAAGCGGAGCAGGCGCCGGTCGTGAAGCTGGTCAACTCGCTCATCACCGACGCGGTCCGCAAGGGATCGAGCGATATCCATATCGAGCCCTACGAGAAGTCGCTCCGCGTGCGCTTCCGCATCGACGGAACCCTGTACGAGATGATGTCGCCCCCGTTCCGCATGAAGGCGGCGGTCACCTCGCGCCTCAAGATCATGGCCGACCTCGACATCGCGGAACGCCGCGTGCCGCAGGACGGGCGCATCAAGCTCCGCCTCCTGGGCCGCGCCATCGACCTCCGCGTCTCGACCCTTCCGACCATCTTCGGCGAGAAGGTCGTGATGCGAATCCTGGACAAGGGCAACCTGAACATCGACTTGAACAAGCTCGGCTTCCAGGCGCAGGCCTTCAACGACTTCACGAAGGCGATCGCGATGCCCTACGGGATGGTGCTCGTGACCGGGCCGACCGGAAGCGGCAAGACGACCTCGCTCTACTCCGCGCTCTCCAAGATCAACGTGCCGGACGTGAACATCATGACGGCTGAGGACCCGGTCGAGTACAACCTCGAGGGGATCAACCAGGTCCTCGTGAACGAGGGGGTCGGGCTCACGTTCGCCGCCGCCCTCCGCGCGTTCCTTCGCCAGGACCCCAACGTCGTGATGGTGGGTGAGATCCGCGATCTGGAGACCGCGTCGATCGCGGTCAAGGCGGCGCTCACCGGCCACCTGGTCCTCTCCACGCTCCACACCAACGACGCCCCGAGCACCATCAACCGTATGGTCGACATGGGGATCGAGCCCTTCCTCGTCGCCTCGTCCACGAATCTGATCATGGCCCAGCGGCTCATCCGCCGGGTCTGCACCCAGTGCAAGGGGGACGTGCAGCTCCACGGCGAGGTGCTCCGGGAGCTCGGGATCAGCGACGAAGAGGCGAAGAAGTGCAACTTCAAGGAAGGCAAGGGCTGCGTGGATTGCAACAACACCGGATACCGCGGCCGCCTCGGCGTTTACGAGGTCATGCCGATCAGTCCCAAGGTTCGCGATCTGATCCTCGACCGCGCGGCCACGAGCCAGATCAAGAAGGTGGCCGTCGATGAAGGAATGCTCACGCTGCGGATGGACGGCTTGGCGAAACTCAAGAACGGAGTTACGACCGCCGAAGAAGTTCTGAAGGAGACGGCCGCCGACCGGTTCTAGGCACGGGGGAACCATGATCTCGCTTCGCCAGCTGCTGGACGAGATGATCAAGATGCGCGCGTCCGATCTTCACATCTCGGCCGGCGTGCCGCCGCAAGCCCGTATCGACGGGTCCATTACGCCCATGGGACATCCGCCGCTCACGCCGCAGATGACCCAGCAGCTCGCGTACAGCGTGCTGACCGAGGAGCAGCGGAAGCGGTTCGAGACGACCAAGGAGCTCGACCTCTCCTTCGGCGTCCCGGGACTCTCGCGCTTCCGCGCCAACGTCTTCCTGCAGCGCGGCGTCACATCCATGGCGATCCGGCAGATCCCCTACGAGATCTTCAGCTGCGAGCAGCTCGGGCTTCCGAAGACGATCCGGGATCTCACCCAGAAGCAGAAGGGGATGATCCTCATCACGGGTCCGACCGGGAGCGGCAAGTCCACCACGCTCGCCGCCATGATCGACCTCATCAACACCTCGCGCGCCGGCCACATCATCACGATCGAGGATCCGATCGAGTACGTGCACCACCACAAGAAATGCATCGTGCACCAGCGCGAGATCAATTCCGACACCACCACGTTCGCGACGGCGCTCAAGTACGTCCTGCGCCAGGATCCGGACGTGATCCTCATCGGTGAAATGCGGGATCTGGAGACGATCGGAGCCGCCTTGACCATCGCGGAGACCGGGCACCTGGTCCTCGCGACGCTCCACACGAACTCCGCCTACGAGTCGATCAACCGCATCGTGGACGCATTCCCGGCGGGCCAGCAGCCCCAGGTCCTCGCACAGCTCGCGTTCGTGCTCGAAGCGGTCGTCACCCAGCAGCTCATCCCGCGGCAGCGGGGTCCGGGCCGCGTGATGGTGGCGGAGACGCTTCTCTGCACGGCCGCCGTGCGGGCCGTCATCCGGGAGCGGAAGACGCATCAGATCTACAGCTTGATGCAGGCCGGCTCCAAGTTCGGCATGCAGACCATGAATCAGGGGCTGTTCCAGGCGTTCGTCAACAAGCACATCGCGCTCGACGAGGCGATGGGCCGGAGCTCGGACGTCAAGGAGCTCGAGGGGATGCTCGAGAAGGTCGGCGTTCACATCAACACCGCCTACTAAGCAGGGGGTCGCACCGTGCCCGTGTACCTTTGGAAAGGCCGCACCACCGCCGGAGAGATCCAGACCGGGGAGCTGACGTTCGAGACCCAGGACGAGGTCCTGGCCGCGCTCCGGAAGAAGCGGATCATCATCACGTCGGTCCGGCAGAAGCCTCGCGACATCAAGTTCACGCTCCCCAAGATCGGGAGCGGCGTGAGCACGCGCGACCTGGCCATCTTCACCCGACAGTTCGCGACGATGATCAACGCGGGTCTCCCGCTCGTGCAGTGCCTGGACATTCTCTCCAAGCAGACGGAGAAGGAGGACTTCCGCGGCGTCATCGCCCAGACGATGCGCGACGTGGAAGCGGGTACCACCCTGGCCGAAGCCCTCGCCAAGAAAGAGAACAACAAGGTCTTCGACGAGCTGTTCGTGAACATGGTGGAGGCGGGCGAGGCGGGCGGTATCCTGGACGACATCCTCCAGCGGCTCGCGACGTTCATCGAGAAGGCCGAGGCGCTGAAGCGGAAGATCCAGGGCGCCATGGTCTACCCCGCCGTGGTCATGACGGTCGCGTGTCTCGCGACCGCGTTCATGCTCATCTTCATCATTCCGACCTTCGCGCGCATGTTCACCGCCTTCGGCGGGGACCTGCCGCTTCCGACCAAGATCGTCATGGGGCTCTCGTCCTTCCTGCGCTCCTACTGGTGGGTGATGCTCGGCGGGATCATCGCAAGCATCGTCATGATCCGCCGCTACTACACCACCGAGAGCGGGCACATGCAGATCGACAAGCTCCTGCTCCGCGTGCCGGTCCTCGGGGACGTCATCCGGAAGGGCGCCGTCGCGCGCTTCACGCGCACGCTCGGAACCCTGATCTCCTCGGGCGTCCCGATCTTGACGGGGCTCGAGATCACCGCCCGCACCGCCGGAAACCGCGTGGTCCAGGAGGCGATCATGGCCGCGCGTGCCTCCATTCGCGAGGGCGAGACGATCTCCGCGCCACTCAAGCAGTCCAACGTGTTCCCGCCGATGGTCGTCCAGATGATCTCCGTCGGCGAGGAGACGGGCGCGCTCGACGACATGCTCACGCGCATCGCTGACTTCTACGACTCGGAAGTGGATACCGCGGTCGACGCGCTGACCTCTCTCATCGAGCCAGTCATGATCGTGTTCATGGGCGCCGTGGTCGGCGGCATGGTCATCGCCATGTACCTGCCGATGTTCAAGCTGATCAATGTGGTCGCCGGCGGGCACTAAGCCGCGCCGGACGCCGCCCGCCCCGACGCTGCCCGAGCGCGAGCGGAGGCAGCGGGAAGCGGTGAACGCGGTCATTCTCGGCCGCGTCGCGCTGATCACGCTGGTCGCGACCATGGCGGTCGCGTTCTCGGACACGGGGCTCAGCCTCACGCGGCACTATCCGTTCGGGTTCCTGATCCTCCTGAGCGGCGGGCTCGGCTTCGCGTACGCGCGAGCGGTCCGGAGCGGCGCGGACGTGAACGCGCTCCTGACGACGCAGTTCCTGGTGGACGTCGCGATGATCTCGTACCTGCTCCTCTTCACCGGGGGCACGTCGAGCCAGTTCGCGCCGCTCTTCCTGCTGGCGCCTCTGATGGGGGGAATCTTCCTGAACGTGCGGGGAGGGCTCCTCTTCGCGGGCGCCGCGGCGCTCGCGTACACGGCGTTCTACGCATCGGAGCGGGCCGGAATGATCCCGCCGATGGCGTACGGGCTGACGGAGCGTCTGAGCGACGTGGCGCTGAAGCTCCGGCTGATCCTGTACGTGCCGCTCTTCTTCATCGTGGGGGCGATCGGAGGAGCGATCGGCCGGTCGCTACGCGAGGGGGACCAGGCGCTGAACGAGGCGCGGGCGCAGCTCAACCGGGCGCTGTTCGATACGGAGACGATCTTGGAGAACCTCTCGAGCGGACTCGCCACCATCGACGCGGGGGGACAGGTGCGTCACTGGAACCGGGCGGCGAGCGAGATCCTCGGGATCCCGGCGGGGGCGGTGCGGGGGCGCCACTACGTCGAGGTGTTCCGGGAGGGATTCGAGGCGTTCGCGTCGCGGCTCAGGGAGACGCTCGAGCAGGGCGTGGAGGGGACGCGTTTCGAGGTGACGGTCCGCACGCCCGATGGCCGCGCGGTCTCGCTCGGGATGTCGACGAGCCTCCTCCTCGGAAGCGCGGGGGAGCGGCGCGGAATGATCGCGCTCTTCCAGGACCTCTCCGAGGTGAAGGCGCTCGAGGAGAAGATCCGTCGCGGCGAGACCCTGGCCGCGATCGGGCAGCTCTCGGCCGGCATCGCACACGAGATCCGGAACTGCCTGAACCCGATCGCGGGATCGGTCGAGGTGCTTCAGCGCGAGCTGGTGGTGGAGGGGGAAAACGCGCGGCTCCTCGATCTCATCGTTCGCGAGTCGGAGCGGCTCGACCGGTTCATCAAGGAGCTCCTCGACTACGCGCGCGAGCGTCCGCTTCGCACCGAGGGCGTGGACGTGGCGGCCCTCGCCGCCGAGTCGGTGGAGCTGGCGCGCCGGCACCCGAGCGCGACGTCGACGAAGCGCGTCGCGTTCGAGCCGTCGGGAGTCACGATCTGGATCCAGGCGGATCTCGACCAGATGAAGCAGGTCCTGACGAATCTCCTGATCAACGCCCTCGAGGCGATCGAAGGGGAGGGAACGGTGTCGGTGGCCGTGCGGCAGGACCGGAGAGCGGCTCAGGGCTGGGGACGGCCCCAG
>DATEOQ010000190.1:0-3219 GCA_035273905.1 Candidatus Eiseniibacteriota bacterium
ACCTCTCTTCACGAACACCCCCGCGGCCTCGGGTTCGAGTTGGCGGCACATCGCGCCGCCGATGGCTCGGACCCCGGGAGTATGCCGCGACCCCATCGCGACAGCAAGCGCAAGGGAAACCCCATGCGTATCTATACGCACGCGAGATCGCGCGGCCTTCATCCCCGAGCACCTGCTCCGCGCTCACACCAGCTCCGCCGACGAAACGACACAGCATGGATCCACGACCAGCCGGTCTCGCAGGATTTGACAGAGCACGGACCGCTCGCGGGCTCCCCCGAGGGCTTTCAGCGCCCGACGGCGATCACATTCCCTCGCGAGGGCGATGCAGGGAGAGACCGCGATTCGGTCCAGGTGCTGGCCACGCGCCGTGGCGCTGGAACGATATCCCTTCACCTCGAGCCCGGTCGCCCGAGCGAGTCGCATGAACTCGATCATCAACGAAGCTTGCACTGCGGTGAACAGGATCTGAGCGGGGGTCCATTCGCCGCGTTCCCCGACGTCGATCGTTCCGCCGGCCGTCTCGGCGACTCCATCGAGACGTTCGCTCCAGACGAGTTCGCAACGTTCTCGCGGTTTCTTGAGCTCGTTCATGTTCACGTCCCTCTTCGTGGCCGAGCCGTCGATGACGGCCATGGATCAACGAATGAGCAGGAGTTTCCGGGTCCTCACCTCTCCGAGGGCTTCGAGTCGCACCATGTACACGCCGGAGGCGAAGCGGACCGACTTGGAATCGGCGCGGGGCCAAACGACGGCGTGCCACCCCGCCGGCAGGACACGGTCCACCAGGGTGGAGACGAGACGGCCGCTGACATCGAAGGCGCGCAGCCGGACGCTCCCGGCCCGGGGTAGCGCGAAGCGGAGGCTGGCGTCGCCTATCGAAGGGTTCGGTTGAGGAGAAGCGAGCTGAAAGCGGGGCGCCGTTTCCTGCGACACATCGACAGCCACGACGTCCAGCTCTCGGAACGTGTACTTCCGATCCCCGGCGAGTTGATAGCGCGACTCGACCACCCCCGAGGGCCACGTGATCGTGACCGAATCGGCCACCGTCGCCGCGCCGAGCCCGAAGTGGAGCACCAACGCGTTCTGGGACATGTAGCCCGAGCCGCCCGAGACTTCCTGGATCCGATGCGTGCCGCCCACGCTCACGCGCACCCGGGCGCCGATCGCCGAGTGGTTGGAAACGATGCCGACCAGATTGAGATCGAGCCAGTGGGCCGGAGACGCCAGGTCGTTTCGAAGGAGCGCGTTCGACTGCCCGTCGTTGACGACGTAGAGATCCAGATCTCCATCGTTGTCGTAGTCGCCCCACGCGGCCCCCGTCCCGTTCGCGACGTCCCCGACCGGTCTGTCCGTGATGGCCGAGAAGACCCCGCCGCCATCGTTCCTCAATAGCTCGCTCGGCTGGCCGTAGTTTCGGATGATGAGGTCGAGGTCCCCGTCATTGTCGTAGTCGCCCCACGCCACACCCGTCGTGTTTCCGGTATCGCCGAGCGCACCGGCGGTGATCTGGCTGAAGGCGCCCCCGCCATCGTTTCGGATCAGCTTGTTCGGTGTCCCATAGTTCGCGACGTAGAGATCCAGGTCCCCGTCATTGTCGTAGTCCGCCCATGCCGCACCCTGTCCCGCTCCCCCATCCTCGATCGCCAGTCCAACGACGCGCGTGAACACGCCGGCTCCGCCGTTTCGCAGCAGCCGGTTCGGTCCGTCGTTCGTGATGTAGAGGTCGGGATCCCCGTCGTTATCGTAGTCTCCCCAGGCGACGGCCAGTCCCCAGCCAGCGTCGGCGAGCGGTCCGGTGGTGGCGTCGACGAACGTGCCCGCATCGTTACGGAAAAGCTTGTTGGGCGTCCCGTAGTTCACCAGATAGAGGTCCAGATCGCCGTCACGGTCGTAGTCCGCCCACGCGGCGCTCTGACCGGGTCCAGTGTCGGCCAGAATCGCACTCGTCACGTCGGTGAAGGCTCCGGCGCCGTCATTCCGGTAGAGCTTGTTTGCGGCGAGATAGTTCACGACGTAGAGGTCGGGATCACCATCGTTGTCGTAGTCCCCCCACGAGGCGGATCCGCCGTTGGCCCCGTTGTCCACGGGTGGCGCCGTGACGTCCTTGAAGTTCCCTCCCCCGTCGTTTCGAATCAGGAGGCTCGGGCCGTCGTTGGTCACGTAGAGATCCTGGTCGCCGTCCCCGTCGAAGTCTCCCCACGCGACACCGAAGCCTGAGGCGTTGTTTCCGAGAGGCGCCTTGGTGATGCTCGTGAATTGCGCCTGGGCGGAGGTCGCGTGGAAGGCACAGACGAGCACCATCAGGCTCAACGCGTGCGGATGGTTGCGCGCTCGGTTCATGGCTTGCCTCCACGGCTCGTGAAAACGGCGAGGCGCGTTGCCTCCACGCGCCTCGCCCGCGGTGCGGAACCGTATTACCGAGCGATGATCAGCTTCTGGGCGCGGTCGATGCCGTCCCCGTGCAGGCGGACGAAGTAGACGCCGCTACCCAGATCCTCTCCACCCACCCGGCGCCACGGAGCGACATGCTCTCCCGGTCCATACCATCCAGACGCCGTCGCAACGCGCCGGCCCGTCGCGCTGAACAGGTCGATCTGGAGGTTGCTGGCCGTCGCCAGGGTGAATCTCACGTCGCGCAGATCCGTGCCGGGATTTGGCGCCGGGCTGCCGAGCTGCATGGCGGGAGAGGGCTCGGCGGCACGGACGGCCCTCGCCGCGATCAGAGCCGGAGTCGGAGCCACCACATGGAATGGCCGCATCATGTCGTTCTCCTCGTGCTCCAAGATGTGGCAGTGCCACACGTACCCCGGCTCCGCGGTGGCGTCGAAGGCGTACGCGGGGGAGTCATCCTGGGGCGAGAAGCGGACCAGGATTCGCGTCACTTCGCCCGGATTCATCCGGAACGTATCCTTCCAGCCGCGCTCATTGGGGTCCGCAGGTACCGGTTTCCCCTTGAGATAAGGAGCCGGATCCACCGGCGTATAGGTGGTCCCGCCCAGCACCGGATTCACCGCACTGAAGGCCATCTCGTAGCGGCGACCGTTCACCTTCTGGCGATTCAGAAGCTGGAACTGGACCAGATGGAGGTGGATCGGATGCGTGTCGGCGGTCATGTTGACCACTTCCCACATCTCCGTGTTGCCGAGCGTGGGATATTCCGTCGCCGGCGCCTCATAGGTCATCCCATTCAGCAGCACCGCCGTGGGGCCTTCCTCG
>DATEOQ010000191.1:0-4275 GCA_035273905.1 Candidatus Eiseniibacteriota bacterium
CCGTCGGTTTGATTTTATGAACGGTCCGCCGCCAACAATCGTGTCGTCTCTCGGTCCGGGACGAGGCGCCATCGACGGGACGGATACCAACCAAAACGCCCCGAGGCCGGTCCAAGGAGACATGCGCCCCAGCTACCGGAAAACGATGACGGTCCTGCTCGTGAGCGCCTTCGCGGCTCTGACCCTGATCGGGGCGTCCGAGCCGCCTCCGGGCACGATCATCTCCGGCCGCACGAAGGTCAAGGACAAGAGCAAGCCCGTGCGAACCGCGCTCGAGGCGAGATATGCGGCCATGGTGGAAGCGTATCGGCGGAAGGATCCGAATCCGGTCCTCGACTTGCGGACCAAGGACTTCCATGTCCACATGCCGTCGGGCGAGGTCTGGAGCGCGGAGCGCTCGGCGCAGTACACGCTCGCGGGGTTTGCCCAGGTCGAATCCACCGTCTCGCTCACCTACGACATCGGCGTGATCGAGCTGCACGGCGACACGGCGGAGGCCGAGATCGATCAGCACTGGGTGCGACGCCAGCAGAAGGCCGGCGCTGCGCGCCTGGTCGACACCCGGGCCCACCAGCGCGAGACCTGGGTCCACTTAGGGAAGCAATGGCTCCTCTGGCGGATCGATCACATCGAGCCCGGCGCCTGGATCGTCGACGGCAAGCGGGTCGACCCGAGCAAACCTTACGATCCAAACGCCCCGACGTGGGTGCCGCCGAAGCATTGATCGCTGCCGCGGATCTCGTGCCAAGTCATGAAGACCCGGTGACGGGCCGATAGATCCTGGGAGTCCCAGGGCCTATTCCCTCACCGGAGGAGCACGTGGAAAGTGTCGACCGCGCTTCGAACCCCGGCACGCTCGTAGCCGAGCCTCCCCCTCAGACGCGCTGGCTCTTGCCTCTGGTCTTTCTCGGAGGCGTCGCCTACGCATGGTACCTGTGGATCCAGGCGGCCCAGGGCGAGAGGGTGCGGCTGGAGGATTGGCTCTTCCCGGGAATCGCGATCCTGTGCGGACCCTTGTGGCTCTTCAATGGAAACCGCCGGATCGTGATGAACCATGCCCGTATCGCGGAGTACCGCGGGCGAAGGATGCTCCGCCAGTATTCGCTCCGAGAGATCACGGCGGTTCGACCGGAATACAGCGGCTTGAAGGTGATCTTCGCGGATGGCCGCACGATCGGGATCCCCAATGCGTGGGCCGGGGCGAGCGACATTCGCCACTACCTACAGACCGTCGTCGACGTTCGCGTGGCGGCCGCACCGCCGATGGACGACTGGCTGCCTCTGAACTATCTGACGTTCCCCTCTCGCTGCGTTTCCTGCGGGAGCGATGCCGTCGTGGAGCACCGCATCTTCGCGGGTACGAACTACACGCTCCCGAACGTGCACGTGACTCGCGGCTGGCAGATTCCCGTGCCCGTGTGCCGGCGATGCAGCCAGCACCGCAAGGCCATGGGCGCGGTCGCAGCCATCCTCATGTTCGGCGGCGCGATCGGACTGGTCGTGGCGGCCATCTGGGCCTCCCAACGCTTTCCGGGAATCCACGCCGGGCCGATCGACTCGCTCGGCGTGCTCTTCCTCATCGCCTTCACGATGTTCTTCGTCATGACGCACATGGCGAGGAACCAGGTGCCCCGATGGCTGGACCAGCGCCTCCTCGGCATCGCGGCGATGCGTCTCGGAAAGGACCGGACCACAGTCCGGTTGTGGTTCCGCGACCGGCAGATGGAGATCGAGGTTCGCACCTTGACGGCCGAGCGGCGCGCCCAGGAGATGTCGAGCGCCGCCGGGATGTTGCGGGCGGTCTAGCACCTATTCCATCAGCTCGCGAAGCGATGCCCCCGTAGGCCCCCGAGGCGAAACTACTTCGCGAAGAACGCGTTCTTCAGCAGTTCCACATCCGATGGCCTCATGTTGACCTGCCACGTTTCCGGGTCGTCGATGGCGTAGTTCATGACGTCGTCGCGAGGCCCATCATCAAATCCTCCGCGGAACGTGTCGTACTCAGGGGTCTCGTCGAATTCGAAGACAGGATCGTCATAGTCACCCGACAAGCTTTCGGACCGATCTCGCGGTCTCTGAAACCCCTTGCCTGGTAGCCGCCGCCCGCGATAGGTCTTTTCCACTGCCTTCAGGTAATCGTCGACCGGATGATCGTGCCCCGCCGCGTGGATGGCCTCATGCACCACCTCTTTGCGCGCTCCCTGGAACGGATCGATGATCACGAACCTGTCGGGCCAGAGAGGCAGGACCACCGACGATCCGTAGAGTCGGACGAGCTCCTGTGGGATCGTGCCGAAGGCCTGACCGACCGCCCCACGCATTCCTTTGGGTCTCCTCATCGTCATGAAACTGGTATAGCGAAATCGGCAGAACACGACAGCCAAGCGTTCCGGGTGAACGATCCGATCGCGAATGAATTTGAGCATCAACAGCTCCCGAAGCAAGTTTTCGTCCCTGTCGTACCAGGCGAGAATCTGGTCCCCCATGGCTTCCACTTTCTCTCCCGTATCCTCGAGCAGCGCCTCGAGCCTCTCGACTTCGGGACCGTTGTTCGCCGCCGCGGCCTGCTCCTTGGCCTCACGAAATCGATCGCGCTGTTCTTCCATCTGCCTCTGTCTTTGCCTCAACGCGCTGACCCGCTCATACGATGGCCGTCGATCGGGCTGAATGCCGTCATTCTTCTGGAGTGCGAACTTGGACAGCGGTAGGAGGCGCGGTTTGGAGCTTGGTGGCGGGTTCACATCGACGTCGAATTCGTACCGACCCAGGAAGTCGACCGCCCAGTCCGTCATCGTTTGGGAGAGCTTGCCGGCGAAATCGGCCTGCATGACGTCTTCGTCCGCCCAGAAGTAGGTGAACTGGAGCTTCTTGTTCGCCATCAGCAAGGTTCCCCATGCCGTGCCCTACTTCGCAAAGTAGGCCCTGTTCATCAAATCCACGTGGGCAGGCCTCAGATTGACCTCGTTCGGCTTCGGGTCGTGCAGCGTGTAGTTCATGAGGTCATCGGGAGGCCCGTCGTCATAGCCTCCCCGAAACCAGGCGTAATGAGGAACCTCGTCGAAGTCGAAGGCAGGATCGTCGTAGCTCGGCGCGAGGCTGCGCCTGTGGTACAGCTCGAACGTCCTGCCGGGAAGGCGCCTCCCGTGATAGATCTTCTCGACGGACTCTAGGTACTGCCCGAGCGGATGATTGTGACCAGCACCATGTACAGCCTCGTGCGCCACGCTTCGCCGCGGGGCGTTAGCGGTGTCGATGATGGCAAAACCACCGTCCCAGAAAGGGAGAACCACGGACGGGAGGAATCGAACCAGGAGGTTCGATAACTTGTCGTAAGTGAGTCCATATGCCTTCGGGCCATCCGGGATTCGCATTTGCATCGGGCCGGTGAAGCGAAATCGACAGAAAACGACCGTAAAGCGATCCCGGTCCGGAATTCCCTCGCTCCTGTATTTCAGCATCAATAGCTGCCGCAGAGCATCCCGGTCCTTGCTGTAGCTCGCGATGATCTGATCCATCAGAGCGAACCACTTCCGATTCAACGACTCGAGCTCGGCGTCGAGCCTCTTGACCTCCGGGCCGTTGTTCGCGGCTTCGGCCTGCTTCCGAGCGGCCTTTACCCGGGCTTGCTCGTCTTCAAGTCGCTTCCGCCGAGCTTCCAGCCCTCGGTTCTGCTCCTCAGAAGACCGCATGTCCGGTCGAACACCGTCCGTTTTCTGGAGAGCGTACTTGGCCGGCGATGGCTTGGAGTCCGGTGGGGGGTCCACATCCACCCCGAACCCGTAACGCGCGTAGAACTCCGTGGTCCAGGTCGTCATGGTTTGCGAGACCTTCTTCTTGAAGTCCTCGCGCATGACGTCCTCGTCCGCCCATAAATATGTGAACTGGAGCGTCTTGTTCGCCACGGCCCGAGCCCCGCCTAGATCTGCCGGCCCGTTTTCGGGTCGTACGTCACCTCGACCGGCACGATCTGGTCCGTCGGGAGGACCTCGGTCCACTGGTCGAAGATCTCGTAGTCGTCCTCTCCCACGTTCGAACGGAACCCGCCCTTCAGCGGGAAGAACCCGTGCTCGTAGACCCGGTCGATCGGTGTGGAGGTGACGGTGTTTTCATCGTCCACGAGCGCAGGGTCGGACACATCCCCCGTTTTCGGGTAACTCCCGTTCTCCATCCCCTTCTCGTACTTGTCCTTTATCTTCCGTCCCAGATTGACGAGCACGTCGATCATCTTCTGGCCCTCCGTGAGGTCGCCGTCGATATCGCGCTCGTCCGGATTGC
>DATEOQ010000192.1:0-4919 GCA_035273905.1 Candidatus Eiseniibacteriota bacterium
CGGGCTAGAACTGCGGGGTCCGGGCTAGGTGAGGTCGTCCAGGGGACGGCGGCCGGAGAAGCCCTCGTTCACCGGGTGCCAGTGCTCGATACGGGGTTCCCCGCGTCTCCAGCAAAGACATACGACCTGGCCCTTGGATACGGTGTAGAAGTCCACGAGGCCCATGTCGAGGTCCCGGATGATGCAGCCGTGGCGGGAGATCTCCTCCAGGGAGTTGCGGAAGATCTCCATGCGGGCGGCGCACGCCTTCTCCCGGTCCCTGAGCTCGCGGACGTCCGGGTTGGCGGCATCCGCGCCGCTCGATTCGATGGCGGCGAGGACCTCGATCTCCCGGCGGAGCACCGTGATCTCCTTGCCCAGCACGGCGAGCCCGTCGAGCGCCCGTTCCAGCTCGGGAAGGAGCAGGTTGGCCTCATCCACGGAGAAGAGTTTCCGAATTCGCTCCATCGCGGGCTAAGTTAGCATCGGCCGCGGGAGCTTGCAACCAATGGACCTTTCTGCGAGGCTGCAACCCGATGCCGATCGACGATCCGATCTCGCGCCGCGACTTCCTCCGCCACGGCGCGCTCCTTTCGGGCGCCGCGCTGGCCGCCAGCGCGTCCGGCCTCTCCTTCCTGCGTCCCTCCGAAGCCGATGCCGCGATCATGGGGATCGGCAAGGAGCTCCGTGACATCCTCAATCTCGAGACCGTCAATCAGATCCTGATCGAAGCCCTCAAGCGGGGCGGGGATTTCGCGGACCTCTTCGCCGAGCAGCGCTTCAAGACCACGATCGTGCTCGACGATCAAAAGATCGATTCCGTCACCTACGGCTATCCGCGCGGCGCGGGCGTGCGCGTCTTCTTCCGCAAGCAGACCGGCTACGCGTTCTCCGACGACATCGCCTACAACGACCTCCTCGACGCGGCCCACGTCGCGTCGGCCGTCGTGCTCAATCAGGGCACCGTGGCGCCGGTGGACGTGCGGCCGCACCCGCTGACGCCTCCGTTCTCGATCATGAATCCGGTCGCGCTCATGCTCGAAAACACCAAGTTCGACATCCTGCGGCGCATGGACGCCGCGGCGCGCAGCGTCAGCCCGAAGATCGTATCCGTTCGCATCGAGTACCAGGACGAGGTGCGCGACACGCTCATCGGCACGTCGGACGGCGGATACGCGATCGATCGCCAATACCTCGTCTCCATCTCCTGCTCGGCGACCGCGGTGAACGGATCGGACCGGCGCACGGGACGCAGCTTCCTGGGGGGGCGCGTGGGGGAGGATTACTTCCTGCGCCACGATCCCGAGGCCGTCGCCCGCGACGCGGCGCAGCAGGCGATGCTGCTCCTCGGCGCGGATCCCGCTCCCGCGGGGTCGATGCCGGTCGTGATCGGGCCCGGCTGGGGAGGAGTCCTGATCCACGAGTCCTTCGGTCACGCGCTGGAGGGCGACGCGATCCGCCGCGGCACCTCGCTCCTGAGCGGACTCCAGGGGCAGAAGATCGGCTCGCCGCACCTCCGCGTGATCGACGACGCGCACTGGCCGAACGGGCGGGGCTCCTTCACGGTGGACGACGAGGGCACGCCCGGCCAGCGGACGGTGCTCGTGGACGGCGGCTATCTCCAGTCCTACATCCTCGACCGGCATAGCGCGTTCCTCCTGAACCAGAAGTCGACCGGGAACGGGCGCCGCATGTCGTACCGGCAGTGGCCGCTCCCGCGCATGACGAACACGTACATCGACCGGGGCACGGATGACCCGGCGTCGCTCCTCTCCGGCATCACGAAGGGCTTCTATTGCGAGGATCTCGGCGGCGGCTCGGTGGACACGACGAGCGGCAACTTCAACTTCGCCGTGCAGCTCGGCTACATGATCGAGAACGGCCAGAAGACGAAGCCGGTGCGGGGCGCGGTCCTGATTGGCAACTCCCTCGAGACCATGCAGCGGATCGAAGGCATCGGGACCGATCTCCAGGTCGACCAGACACGCGGCATGTGCGGGAAGGACGCCCAGCTCGTCCCTGTCGGTGTGGGGCAGCCCACGGTCCGCTTCGCTTCGATCACGGTCGGAGGCACAGCGATTTAACATGCCCACATCCCGTCCCGAAGAAGTCCTGAACAACGTCCGCTCGATGGCGGAGCGCTCCGGCGCCGCCGAGGCGGAGGTCTATTTCGAGTTCGTCCGGTTCGTCGAGGTCCGTTATCGCGAGGGCGAGGTGGAGCTGCTCCAGCAGTCCGCCGTCACGGGACTCGGCCTCCGGGTTCTGCGCGACCAGAAGATGGGCTTCGTCTACACGACGAACCTGAACCGCACCGTGCTCGATGAGCTGGTGGTCCGGACCGTCGCGCTCGCCTCGCAGGCGACGCCGCGCGCCGAGAACAAGCTCCCGGACCAGACCTTCCCGCCCCAGAGCAATCTCGAGATCGAGGACCCGTACGCGGACAAGATCACGCCTCAGGATCTGATCGTGCTCGCGAAGGCGCTGGAGGACAACGCGCTCCTCGTGAACAAGGTGAAGACCACGCAGACCGCGCGGGCCGGCTACGTGGTGGGGGAGACCCACTTCTCGAACACGTTCATTCCGTACCAGACCTTCCGCAACACCCAGTTCTGGCTCACGTGCGCCGCGGTCGCGACGGACGGGAGCCAGAAGCGGGTCGGATCCTTCGCGGACCGGAAGCGGAATTTTCAGGATCTCACCACGCCGGATCGCGTGGGCCGGAAGGCCGGCGAGCGCGCGGTGGCGCGGCTCGGCGCCAAGCCGGTGCCGTCCGCGCGCGTCCCCGTCATCTTCGAAGCGGAGGCCGCGGGGGGATTCCTGGGGGGCATGTTCGGCGCCTTCAGCGGGCTCAACGTGCTCGAGCAGCGCTCGTTCCTGGCGGGAAAGCGGGGGTCGGTCATCGCTTCTCCCATGCTCACGATCGTGGACGACGGGATCCTCCGCCGCGGGCTCGGATCGCGTCCATTCGACGGAGAGGGATCGCAGACCCGGCGCACCATCGTCGTGGACCGGGGCGTCCTGACGCGCTATCTGCACACCGCGGCCACGGCCCGGCGCGATGGCGTGAACCCCACCGGCAGCGCCTGGCGCAGCTACGATTCGCTCCCCGCCGTGGGAGCCTCCAACTTCTACATCGACAACGGCTCGACCAAGCTCTCGACCATGATCGAGCAGGTGCCGAACGGCCTCTTCGTGACGGGCACGGCCGGTTTCGGATTCGATCTAGCGGCGGGGGACTACTCGCAGCAGGTCGAGGGGAACTGGATCGAGAAGGGAAAACTCGGCCGCCCGGTGGAGGGAATCACGGTGGCCGGAAAGATCTCCGACATGCTGATGGGGATCGATGCCGTGGGGCGCGACCTCGATTTCCGGTCCCAGTTCTGCTCGCCGTCCCTGCGCTTCAAGGAGCTCACGATCGGCGGCGGCTGAGCGCCACGCCTCTTCTCCCGCCGCGCCTCTTCGCCTCCCGCCGCCCTCGCTACTCCCCGGACTTCGGCTGGGTGTCGCCCTCTTCCTTCGGTGCCGCATACAGCTCGCCCACGGTGAACTTCTTCGGCTGCTTCACGTGGATGTACGCCGTGTTCGCCGCGGCCGCCCCTTCACTGCAGGCGGTGATGAGGAGCTTGTACTTCCCGGGGTAGGTGGCGATGTCGCCGCAGCAGAGGACCCCGGTGATATTGGTCTTCATGATGGGATCGACCTTGATCTGGCTCCCCTCGAGCTCGAGCCCCCACTGGCGCACGATCTTCGTGTCCATGAGATAACCGATGTTGATCGAGACGAGATCGATCGGGAGCGTTTCGACGTCGCCGGACTTCTTGTGGCGCACGACGACGGTCTCCACGCGGCCGTTTCCCCGGATCTCCACCGTCTCGGTCTCGAGCAGGGCGCGGATGGATGAGTCCCGCACGTCCTCCACGTAGCCGTCCATGCCTTGCCACTTGTCGAGCATGTGGATCAGCGTGACCTGGGCCACGTCCTTGAGCGAGAGCGCCGACTCGAGCGCGCTGTCTCCGCCTCCGATCACGAGCACGCGCTTGCCGCGGCTCTCCTCGATGTCCGGCATGCCGTACGTGACGCCGCGCCCCTTGAGCTCGGTCTCGCCCGGCTTGTTGATCTTGCGCGGCTCGAACGCACCGCCGCCGGTCGCGACGATGACGCTCCGCGCCTCGTAGGAGCCCTTCGTCGAGACGACGCGCACGAGGGCGGCTTCCTCGTCGCGCGCGATCGAGGTGACGTGCTCTCCTTCACGGATCTCGACCCCCATGTGCGCCGCCTGCTGGACGAAGTTCCGTCCCAGGTCCTCGCCCATGACGTACGTGTAAGAGGGCATGTCGTGGACCGGCTTCTTGGGGTAGAGCGAGGCGAGCTGGCCGCCCGCGACCGCGGTCTCGAGCATCAGCGTGGACATGCGGCGCATGCGGGTGAAGAGCGCGGCGGAGAGACCGGCGGGGCCGGCACCGATGATGACGACGTCCCAGATCATGCGGTGATCCCATCCAGGGAGAGCGCGTGCGGAATGGCCGGCATGATAGCACGGCGACACGCCGGTCTCGTCCGACGGGCGGCAGTGCGGCGTACCGCCCCCGCGCGTGCTACGCTCCACGGATGTCGGCGCCCGCGACGATCACGCTCGTCCCGTCCGTTCCGCTCCTCGCCCTGGACACGGTCTGGTTCCAGGTGGCCGGCACGCTGTGCAATCTCACGTGCAGCCATTGCTTCATCACGTGCGGTCCGACCAACCGCCGCCACGCGATGATGTCGCGCGCGGAGACCCGGCCCTATCTGGACGAAGCGGTCGCGCTCGGCGTGCGCGACTTCTACTTCACCGGCGGGGAGCCGTTCCTGAACAAGGAGCTCCTTCCGATCCTCGAGGACGCGCTCGCGATCGCCCCCTCGACCGTGCTCACGAACGCGACCCTGATCGACGCGGCTCGGGC
>DATEOQ010000193.1:0-6375 GCA_035273905.1 Candidatus Eiseniibacteriota bacterium
TGGGGATGCGGCTCCTGGGCCGCGAGCGGCACGACAGCCCCAACCCCACCGTGCCCGCGGTGCTCGTCGGCAATCTGATCGCGGTCATTGTGGCGCTCCCGTTCGCGGTCCCGGTTCCGGCGCTGGGGCGGGTCGACGCACTCGTCCTGCTGGGACTCGGAACCGTGCAGATCGGGCTCGCGTACGTCTTCCTCACGCGCGGGATCCGCAGCGTCCCCGCGTTCGAGGCGATGGTGATCCTGCTCCTCGAGCCGGCGCTCAACCCCGTGTGGGCGTGGCTCGTGCATGGCGAGCGCCCCGGCGCCTGGGCGATCGTGGGAGGCGTTCTGATCCTGGGAGCGAGCGCGCTCAAGACCTGGAACGACGCGCGACTCGCGCCGGAGGTCACCCCGGCGTGACGCGGAGGAAGCTCGTCGCGATTCTCGCGATCCTCGCCGCCCTGTTCTGGCTCCTCCTTCCACCCCGGTGGACTCCGCCGTCCGCGGCGGCGCACCCGGCTCGGAGCCGCGACGAGGCGCTCGAGCGGATCCGCCGGCTCCGGGCGCTCGATGAATCCGCAGCCCTCTTTGCTCCCTGCAGCACGATGGTCCTGGACCATGGCGCGAACACGGCGCGCGTCTACGTGCTCCTTCATGGATTCACCAACTGCCCGCGCCAGTTCGGAGATCTCGCGAAGCTCCTCTACGACGACGGTGCCAACGTGCTCGTCCCGCGCATGCCGCGCCACGGGCTCGAGAACCCGTCCAACCACGCGCTCGCTCCTCTCACGGCGGACGAGCTGGTCGCGACCTCGGGCGAGGCGGTCGACATCGCGCACGGCCTGGGCGACCACGTCACCATCGTCGCTCTCTCCTCGAGCGCGGTGGTCGCAGGCTGGCTTGCCGAGCAACGCAACGATCTCGACCAGGTCATGCTGATCGCGCCATCGCTCGCGCCGAGATCCGTCCCCCTGTGGCTCGCGGTGCCGATGGCGAACGCGCTCCTCCATCTTCCGGACCAGTTCGTGCCCTGGGATCCGAAGAACGAGCGCCCCGCCGGACCCAGGTCGGCTTACCCCGGCTTCTCCACGCGAGCGCTCGCGAGGGTGTACGAGCTCGGCTGGTACTTGCTCCGCGACAAGCCTCCCGCGCGCGGCACGCGGGTGCTCCTCGTCACGACGCCGCACGATGAAGGGGTGAACAACGACGCCGTGGGATTGTTGGGGAGGCGCTGGGCGGAAGAGGGCGGCGACGTGCGGTCCTTCGAGTTTCCGGTCGAGGCGAACGTGCACCACGACATGATCGATCCGGAACAGCCGTACGAGCGCGTGGCACTTGTCTATCCGCTCCTGCGCCGGTTCTTGGAAACGGGGCGCGCTCCGTCGCTCGCCGACTCCACCGCGTACGGGCGCGATTCCACGTCAGCAGCGGATCAGGCGGGAGTGGCGTCTCCATAGCGGATCACGAGCACGGTGACGTCGTCCGCGGGGGGCTGCTCCGCCGCGAACCGCTGGACGCTGGTGAGCACGCGCTCGAGGATCTCATCGGGCGTGAGCCGCTCGCATCCGGCAAGCGCTTCGAGGAGGCGCTCCTCTCCGTACTGCTCCCCGTCCGGGTTCTCCGCGTCGGTGACACCGTCGCTGAAGAGGACCAGCTTGTCTCCCGACTGGAGCGTGATCGCTTCCTCTTCGTAGCGCGCCGCCTCGAATGCGCCCAGCACGAGGCCGCCCTTGTCCGGCCTCTCGATCGCCCCGTTCACACGGAGCAGAACGGCGGGGTTGTGTCCCGCGCTGCACGACGTGAGCGTTCCCCCCGAATCGAGGACCACGTAGGCCATGGTCGCGAAGCGCCCTTCGATGGCGCGCCGGCACAGCGCCTCGTTGACCCGAGCCAGGGTCGCCGCGGGGCCATCGTTGGCGTGAGTGGTGAGGATCCCCTGCACCATGGCTGCGAGGATCGCGGCCGGCGGCCCTTTGCCCGCCACGTCTCCGAGCGCGAATCCCATGCGTCCCGAGGTGCTGAAATCGAAGTATTCGAAGAAATCACCGCCGATCGTCCGGCACGGAAGAGACGCTCCGGCGGCTTCATATCCCGAGCCCGTACGCCTTCGCGGTGGCAGGAGAGCCTGCTGGATCTCCGCCGCCATGCGCAGTTCCTGGGTCTCGCGTGCGTTCTTCTCGACCAGGCTCTTCCAGCGCATGGCGTACACGATGGCCATGAAGAACATGGTGAAGATGACGGTGAAGATCAGGAAGCTGATGATCTGCCGGGTCGACCCGAACGTCCCGGGAGCGATCGTCAGGTTGAGAATCGTCCCGGCGATGACGCTTCCCAGAATCGCGGCCAGCGCGAAGCTCGCGATCTCGAGCGGGTGTCCGGGGCTTCGATCGGGCGGGAGGATCCGCGGCACCAGGAAGGCGCGGTTCACCTCGATCATCCCGATGATGATGAAGGAGAAGAGGATGGATACCAGGTAGTAGACGGGGAGCGCTCGCCACGAGGCCCCCTGCATGAACGTGAAGAGGATGGCGAACGGGATCGAGAAGATGAGCGGCCGCAAGAGCAGCCGGCCGAAAACGGATCGGGGACTTCGACGCGACGCACGTCCCTTCAAAGCTCGAGCTCCATGAAGAGCGCGCCGGGGACCGGATTCGGGCGGTATGGCTCGATGTCGCGGAATCCCGCCGCGCGGTAGAGCGCGATGGCGGGATCCATCCCGGGAACCGTGTCGAGGCGCATCCGGCGATAGCCCCGTTCGCACGCCTCGTCGAGAATGCGGCGGACGAGGAGCGCGCCGACCCCTCGTTTACGCATCGACGGGCGTACGTAGAGCCGCTTCATCTCGCAGATGACCGCGTCTCCCCAGGGCCGGAGCGCGACGCATCCCTCCGGAATGGCGCCGTTCAGCGCGAGAAGGAGCGCGCCGCGCGGCGGCGCGTAGTCTCCGGGAAGAGACGTCACCTCGCGCTCGAAGTCCTGGAACGAGAGGTCGAATCCCAGGGAGTCGGCGTATTCCAGAAAGAGCCCGCGGACGGCCTCGACGTCCTCGGCCGTCTCCGCGAGACGCACGGTCAGCGCACGGTCATCCGCGGGGGCCGGCACGGAGCTCCTCGACCATCACCACGCGTGCGACCTTGCCCACGCCGGAGTAGCGCTTGTCGTATTCGTCGCGCATCTCGAGTCCGTAGCCGTCCCGGTACGCCGCGTAGTCCTCCATCGACTCGAGCGTGTAGAGCGTCACGTACTGAGGGCGCCAGCCCTCGAAGTTCGTGTCGGTGACGCGGAGCTTCACGGCGCCGCGCATCTCCGGCGCCTTGAGGACGTTGGGGACATGGACCTCGCTGTGCCACGCGTTCCACTCCGCGAGGACCGGGTCGGGCACCCACGTGTAGACCGCGTAGATGACGCTCATCCGGGGAACTCCGTCGGCACGGACGCCGTGCAATGGATGAGCGACCGGCTCGAACCCGCGTGCTTGAGGAGCGTCACCTTGTCCCCTTCGATCTTCATCTTGCCGGTCAGGATCGCCGTGGCCGCGAGCGTGCGCCGCTCGAGCACGTCGCGCCAGAGCTGGAACGGGGCGCGGAGCGTGAAGCCGGCGTCGGGATGGGACGGCCCCGGGACGAAGTCAGCGCCGTCGCAGTGCCCCCCTTCGAGTCGCAGGAGCAGATAGAGCGCCTTCGGAAGGGCGGCATCGGCCTCGAACGCGAAGAGGAGGTTACCGTTGAAGCCGACGCCCCACTTGGACGCGGCGTTCCGGTACTCGCTCGAGCGGTTGATCTCATCGCAGAGCGCCTTCGCGTACTCGGCGGTTCCAAAGCGGTAGGCCATCTCAGCCCTTCCGCGCCGGCGCGCGCAGCGGGACGAAACCTGGATTCAGGATCCCGTCCGGGTCGAAGCGCCGCTTGGCCGCTTCGAAGAAGTCCCACGCGTCGCCATAGTGCGCGCGCCACATCTCCTCGTCGAAGTCGACATATCCGGAGAGATAGCGATTCCCCCCCATCGCGACGACGAGCCGGCTCAGGTTCTCGAACATCGGCCTGGCCTCGTCCCAGAAGGGGGCGGGGATCGCGGGAAGGATGCCGAAGCCCATCAGATCCTCCCCCTCGGGACGCCGGAAGAGCTTCGATCGCGACGCGCTACCCTTCGCGGGCCAGAGGAGCACGTGCCCGCCCACGAGGATCGCGGGTGGAAGGTCGGGGAGCACCGCCTCGAGGACGTCCGGCGTCCGCTCCCACGGCAGCACCACTTCCATCCATGGATGCACGTGCCCCCACGTGCCGCCGCGCTTCCAGAGGTCGAAGACGGGCTCCAGTCGTTCGAAGAAGTCGAGTGTGGGAAGGTCGTCCGTGTAAAGGTGATCGTACGGATGGAGGCCATCGAGAAGCGCGCGGTCATCCGGCGGCGATCCCTCGTCGAACTCGACCGTCGGATGGAACGGAAAAAACCAGCGAGCGAAGACCTGCCGTCGGCCGCTCACGGGCTTGGTCCCTTGTGGGGACGGAGAGGCCCAGCTCTCCAGGTGATCCCAGCGCTCCGAATCCATGGCGGTTTTCGTGTCCTCCATGAACCGGTGCACGTCGTCGTAGAGGAGGTAGTACGTGCGCGTCATCGGGCGGACCGCGCGGAGCTTCAAGCGCGCGCTCGTGATCACACCCACCTGGCCGAGTCCCGCGATCACCGCCCAGAAGAGATCGGGATCTCGATCCGGGCCGCACGTGCGGATCTCGCCCGTGCCGAGGACAACCGTGAGCTCCTCGACCTGATCGCCCTGCGTGCCGTAGCGATGCGACGCCACGCCCACGCCGGCAGTCGAGAGCGTGCCGCCGACGGTGACGCTCAGGTTGTTCGTGAGGACGGGAGGAGCGAGGCCGCTCTGGAGCGTGGCGCGCGCGACGTCGCGCCAGATCGCCCCCCCTTCGACCTCGACGCTCGACGCGCCGCGGGCCACGGGCCCGATCCGCCCCATGGACCGCATGTCGATCAGGAGGCCGCCGTTCGAGATCGCGATCTGGCTCTGGCTATGCGCGGCGCCGCGCACCGAGACCGGAATTCCTTCGGCGCGCGCGAAGCGAATCGCCGCTGCGACGTCCTCGGCGTGCGCGGGCTCGAGCACCGCACCAGGCCGTGCCGTGAAGACGTGGCCGAAGTTGGTGGTCCGTTCCGGCTCGACCTCGGAGGAGTCGAGGACCGGGCCCTTCACGAGCGGCCGGAGTCCTTCCGCGATGGGGCGCACTAGGCCTTGGCCGGTACCTGGGCCGCGCGGTACAGGTGACGCAGGAGAAGGATCTGCCCGTAGTGGGACGCGAAGTGCTCGAGCAGGTGGTAGTAGTACCACCGCACGTTGATGAGCCGCCGCGTGCCGTCGGCGCGCGTGCGCGGGATCTCGCGCTCGAGGTCCGAGTCGGGCAGGTCCTTCGATGCTTCCTTCATGAACGCGCGCCCCTTGGCGAGCAGGTCGTCGTAGAAAGCGATGTCCTTCCCCGCGAGCGTCGCGGGGGGCAACCCCTCCTCGGGAACGGGCATCCCGTCGTCGTCCATGCCGATGCCCAGCACGGGCTCGCTTCGGAAGTTCTCTTCCCGTTTCAACACGATCGCCGTCCAGAACACGTCGACGATCGCCAGGTGCGCGAGAAGCATCCCGATCGTGTTCGTGCCGCGGCGCGGCTGCCACTCCAGCTCCTCGGGAGTGAGATCCCGCGTGGAGTCGGTCAGGCGCTTCAGCTGGTCGTCCATCTGCGCGAAAAAGGACGCGACCTCCCGCGAGGCGTAGCCGGGAGCGGGCTCGAGGATCGAACGGATCACGGTCGACATGGTGATGCCTCCGGAGCGGAATCGGGTGATGTTCGTCGGGACCGGGGAAGCATAGCAGTCCCAAGCCGCCGGGGCACGCGCGCCGCGCGGGCGCGCTCAGGTCAACGCTACCTGCGTGACTCGCGCGGGAAATCCGAATCGCGCCACCCGCTCGAGTGCGGTGGCCCCACCGTCCAGGATCTGCTCCATCCGTCGCACCGTGCGATCCCAGGACGTCGCCGCCAGCACCTCGCGGGCGAGCGCATGGCGCCGCTTCCGCCCCGCTTCCGACGCGGCGAACGCGCGATCGCACGCCGCGACGAAGCGCGTGGCGCCGCGCCCGAGATAGACGATGTCGCCATAGGGCTCCGCGACGTCGGCGATCGGCGTGCTCACGATCGGCCGCTCCGCCGCCATGTATTCGAGCACCTTGGTCGGGCTGATGGATCGGGTCGCCTCGTTGAGCGCGAACGGCATGAGGCACACGTCCCACCCGGCGAGATAGCGCGGCAGGTCGTCGTAGTCGCGCTGTCCCACGTAGTGGAGGTTCGGGTACTGCGGCAGCGAGGACGGATCGATCTTCACGATCGGACCGACCATGACG
>DATEOQ010000194.1:0-2344 GCA_035273905.1 Candidatus Eiseniibacteriota bacterium
ATGGGGAATTTGAGCGAAGGCGTCTTCTTCTTGAGGATGGACTCCTCGACGGACTTCGCCTCTTTCTTGATCTTGGGAACGACGTTCTCCTTGCTCATAGCTTCCGGCTCCGCTCGAGGGTGTCCTTCAAGGTCGCGCAGACCTTTTCCTTTTCCTTGTCACTGATGGCCAGAATCTCTTGCAATGCGATCCCGATGTGCGGGATGTACTTCTCGATGTAGGAGCGCTTCTTCTCCGCGTCCGCCTCCCGCATCCCGCGGCGGATGAAGATGCCGAGCTTTCGCCCGACGTCCTGCAGCGCGAGCTTGATGTCCTTCATGATCTCGGGATAGGACGCGACCGCCTCCTTCGACTCCGACGTGAACGGCACCCAGACCGAGGCGATGTGCACCATGACGATCATGGGGCCGAGCGGGAGCGCGCCGCGCGACTGCTGGATGCCGTACGCCTTCCAGTTGGTCTGGATCACCGACTTCGTGACCGCGCAGGCGGACTGCTGGTACAGGAGCGGCACCCGGTTCGCGAAGCGGATCAGCGTGATCGGCTCGTCGGCTGGAAGCTGCTCCGCACCGAAGGCGATGGCCGCCTCCACGAGGAACGGGTTTCCGCGATAGACCGACGGCGACCGCGAGGTCGCCGCGTAAAACCTGGCGTCGATCTGCTTCTTCAAGCCCTCCAACAGGAGCTCCTCGCCGATCGGCGACAAGACGTTCGACGGAGGAGCCATGAGCTTCGTCGCCTGGATCGCCTTGTAGAGCGCCTCCGCCTGCTCGCGCGCCGCCTTCTGGGTCGTCATGCTCCCGGACAGGCCTGCGGTGGTGGCGATCTCCTCGGCCACCGCGGCGCTCACACGCGAGAACTCGCTGGTCAGAAAGCCTCGGAGGTTCCGCGCCTTCGTATCGTGGAGCATCTTCAAGAGGATCCCGAGCTCCACGCCGTGCGGGTGCGGCTTGATCTCCTGCGGCGGCTTCGGCAGCTCCGCGGCGACCCGCGGCAGCTCCGTCCGCTCGCCCGCGGGCGACACGTAGGTGATCTGCGCGTGCGGGTTGGCCATCGCGGTCTGCTCCACGTAGCCGTCGACCGAGTGGCGCCCTTTCTTGTACGTGGCCTCGATCTCCAGCTCCACACGCGTCCCGTGCTGCGGCGTCCACTCCACCTCGTGGTCCGCCACGACGACCGGCGCGTTCCGCCGCGTATCGATCTGGATGTCGAACTTGTGCGCCGGCTTCCCCGCGCCGATGCGCGAGATCACGGTGATCGGCTTGCCGGTCGTGAGCTGGCCGTACATGCCGGCCGCGGAGATGCCGATCCCCTGCTGTCCGCGCGACTGGCGCAGCCGGTGGAACTTCGAACCATAGAGGAGCTGGCCGAAGATCCGGGGCACCTGGTTCTTCACGATGCCCGGCCCGTTGTCCTGCACGGCGATCCGGTAGCGGGTCTCCGAGATCTCCTGGATCTCGATGAGAAGGTCGGGAAGGATGCCCGCCTCCTCGCACGCGTCGAGCGCGTTGTCGACCGCTTCCTTGACCGTGGTGAGCAAGGCCTTCGCGGGGCTGTCGAATCCGAGGAGATGGCGATTCTTGGTGAAGAACTCGCTGACCGAGATCTCGCGCTGCTTTTCGGCGAGATCGGTGGCCGTGAGCCGCACGATCTTCGGCTGCTTCTTCGCCGGAGCTTCGGCTTCGGTGGAGCCGGACTTCCGTTTCCTTCCGGTGGCGTCGGATTTTCCTGAGATCCGTTTCATTTGTGCGTGCGCCATGGGCTCCCGTCCGGTGAGGTGTCGATACGCTGCATGGAAACCGCGCAGAAAGTAACCGCTGGCCGAGCGAGGGGCAAGCATTGCGCCGTCGGCGGAGCCACGTAGGGACCCGACCCGGGGTGTTCCGCACCACCCTCGTCGGTACTCAACTCGCCATTTCGCACCGTGTTCCCTCCAGATCGAGCAAGGCGGCGGCCATGGCCGTGGCGCGCCATGCTCCGGGGTACGCATGGCACATGCCTTGCGATTCGCCGAGCGCCGAATCGATTCCCCAACCCCCCGGACGCAGAGGTGCCCCGTGAGTGAGACCGGCCAGACGAAGCGTACCCTGGCGTCGATCCTGATCGTCGGCGGGATCGTGACTCCGGAACAGGTGGATGCCGCGTTCCAGCAGCAGCTCGAAACCGGCCGCCTCATCGGCGAGAGCCTCGTCGAGATGGGCTTCACGACCGAAGAGAACATCGGCTGGGCTCTATCCAAGCAGCTCGGCATTCCCTATGTGGACCTTGCCTCGGGCGCGGCCGACATGGATCTCATCCGTCGCTTCCCCGAATCGCTCCTTCGCCGTATCCAGGCGATGCCTCT
>DATEOQ010000195.1:0-12614 GCA_035273905.1 Candidatus Eiseniibacteriota bacterium
CATGGTGATCTCGTACGTTCCCGTCCTGTACCAGCAGTTCGCGCGCCGCGAGGCGCGCATCACGATGCTCGACGAGTGGGCCGGCTCGCCCCCCGCGGCGGCGCTCATCCTGCGACGCGCGTTCGAGAGCCGCGATCCGAACGCCGCTCTGGACCAGCTGTTCCACGACTGGGAGCAGGCCTCGGCGGAAATCCTCGAGAGCCACCTGTCGTATCCGACGCTGGCCCTGTTCCGGTCCCAGCACGACAATCAATCCTGGCTGGGGTCCTTGTGCGCCGTGCTGGACGCTTGCGCCCTCACGGCGACCACGGTACGGGGCATCGATCCGTTCCAGGCCCGGCTCACCTTCGCGATCGGGCGCCACACGCTGGTGGACGTCTCCCAGGTGTTCCGCCTCAAGCCTCGCGACGGCGACAAGGCACGGTGCAGTCCGGAGCGCTTCCATGAGCTCCGCGCCTGGCTCGGGTCATCGGGAGTGCCTCTGATCGAGGAGCCGGACGCGTATCACCGCTTCATCGAGCTGCGGCATCTCTACACTCCTTATCTCGAGTCTCTGTCGGAATACCTCGCGATGCCGCTGCCGGGTTGGCTCCCGCGGGCCAAGGAGAAGTACAACTGGCAGAGCACCGAAGCGGCCACCCACGACCAGTAGGGACCGAAATGGACAGAGTCGAAGTGATTCTCGAGTGGAGTGAAGGGAGCTGGAGCCACGAAGTCGTGCTCACTTCGTTGGGTGAGAATCGGTTCCGGCTCGAGGAATCGATCTTCGGGTTGGAGTTCGAAGACATCAGTCGCGAGGAGCGAAAGCGTCGCCCTCGTGTCAAAGATGTCATCGAAGCGCAGATGCTCGAGCCCGGACGGCTCCGGTTCATCCGAGTGATTGAGCGTGCACGAATGAAGGCGAAGTCGTGGATCATAGGAGATGCGATCATCGACTCCCCTCATTTCGAACATGCGCTCCAAAAGGTGATGGACCTCGGCGGCGCATGGGAGCGGGTCTTTGGTGGCTATCTAACCGTCTATCTGCCCCGAGATTCCGACTACGATTTGTGGACCGATTTGCAACGCATGGAAGAAGAAGGGAAGAAGGCGCAGGGGGAGTCATCATGACGGGCGCGGAAGGAAATTGGCCCAAAGGCATTCACGCGATCACGCTGTTCGTGGAGGATCTAGCTGAGGCGAAGAAGTTCTACTCCGAGGCGTTCGGTCTGCCGGTGGTGTTCCAAACGGTGGACTCCGCAGTCTTTCGATTCGGTGCGACGCTCGTCAATTTGCTCGAGATATCGCAGGCCTCGGAGCTCGTCGAGCCGGCCCCCGTCGCACGGAAGGACTCCGGCGTTCGTTTCCAATTCACGATCGAGGTTGCGGACGTGGACGCGATGTGTGCGGAGCTGAAGCGGCGAGGCGTCGAGCTCCTGAACGGCCCCATGGACCGTCCGTGGGGCATCCGCACGGCCAGCTTCCGGGATCCGGGCGGACACATCTGGGAGATCGCGCACTGAGCCGCAATCGTATAGGGTTCGCCGAATGAGCGGTGGCGAGCCCGTCGTCTTCATACACGGCCTCTTTCAGGCCATGGCCCCCTTGGCCGACATTCCCTTTCCGTCGCCGAGGAAGCGCATCCTGCTCGACCTTCCCGGCTACGGCGCCCACGTGGACACCGCCCTCCCATCCGACCTTGCCGGTTATGCCGACCACGTCGCATCGGAGCTGGATCGGCTCGGCGCCTCGCCCGCATTCGTGGTGGGGCACTCCGTGGGTGGCGCGGTGTCGATGCTCCTCGCGGCGAATCATCGAGATCGCGTGGTCGCGGTGGTAAATGCCGAAGGAAACTTCCGGCCCGCCGACGCCTTCTGGTCGTCCAAGATCGCGGCGATGACGAGCGACGAAGTCGAGGCCATGCTAGATGGATACAAAGCCGACGTCGATGCCTGGCTGACGCGGCAGAAGATTCAGATCAAACCCAAGCGCCAGGAGTGGGCCAAGCGGATGTTCGACGCGCAGCGCGCGCGATCGGTGCAGGCGCTCGCGCGCGCGGTGGTCGAAGCGAGCGCATCCCCCGACTACCTGCCAACCATGGATGGCGTGCTCCTCTCGGGGATTCCGGTCCACCTGATCGCCGGGGAGCGCTCGCGCGCGGGCTGGGGCGTCCCGGACGACTTCGCCCGTCTGGCGGCTTCGTTCAGCATCCAGCCGAAGGTGGGGCACATGATGATGCTGGAGGAGCCGGAGGCGTTCCTGAAGCTCGTCGCCTCCCAAACAGGGTGACGGTCTCTCCTTCTACACGAGTGGCACTTTCCCTATAGAGGTGCTACAATCCTTCCGTCCCTCCCGGGTGTCGGCGCGCATCGCGCGCGGAGAGCCGCACCATGATTCGACCGATCGTGATTCATGCGGCGACCTTGGCCGTCACGCTCCTTGCTTCCGCAGCGCTCATTCCGCAAGCGCAAGCCTCCGTTCAACTCTCGACCTCAACAGCCTCCAGAGCCAGCGCGGTCAGCGTCAGCGTGCCTATCCTTCAGCCCCCGGCAGACATGAAGGTCGACCCAGGTCAGACTGCAGATCAGGTCCTCCATGCCACCGACGCTGACAGCGATCCGCTGACGTTCTCGAAGCTGTCCGGGCCGGACTACATGACTGTGACGACCACCGAGTCCGGAGCCGGGACAGCGACCGGAAACATCCACCTGGCCCCTCCCCCGGACACGCCATTCGGGTCGGTTCTTTCGGTCGTGGCCGTGACCGATGGCACCAGCAGGGGTCAGTCCACTGTTCACGTCCTGATCTCGACGAATCCACCGACACTCGAGCAGCCCGCCGACATGACCGTGGCCGAGGCGGAGGTCGCGGAGCAGACCCTGAACGGGTCCGATCCCGATTTGAACTCATTGGCCTTCTCCGTCGTGAGCGGGCCCTCGTTCGTGACGGTCACCACGATCAATTATGAGCAGGGCTTGATTCGGCTCGCTCCCGGCCTGGCGGATGAAGGGGTTTATCCCGTCGTGGTCGCGGCGGGCGACGGAACGGCAACGGATTCGAAGACGCTGACCGTTACGGTCGAGCATACGAACGAGGCTCCTCAAATCGAACAACCAGGGGACATGACGGTGAATTCCGGAGAGACCGCGGATCAGACCCTTCACGCCACGGACCCCGACGGACAACCGCTCACGTTCTTCAAGTATGGGGGACCAGCGTTCGTCACTTTGACGACGACCGATCCTGGGTCGGGCTTCGCAACGGGAAACCTGCATGCGGTGCCCACGATCTTCGATACGTCCACGCCCGAGGCAGGACCACGACAATACGAGGTCATCGTGGAAGTCGCGGATGGCGCACTCGCGGACTTCAAGACGGTCTCGGTCACCGTGAATTATCCGGCTGACAATCCGCCCGTCCTCGATCAACCCGCCGACATGACGGTCACGCAAGGATCCTCGGGATCCATGATACTGACCGGCTCGGATCCGGACGGAGGGTTGCTCGGCTTCGGATTGGTGGAGGGGCCTGATTTCGTCTGGGTCGAATATGGGCTTGCCGGGTGGTATGTGCGGGCCCGCCCCAGTTTTTCTGACCTGGGGACGTACCTCGTTGTCGTGCGGATTGTCGACCATCGTGGGCTGACCGAGGAGAAGTCGTTCCACCTCAACGTGGTTGATGGCGATGAGCCTCCGCACATTGAAAGCCCTGCCAACATGCTCGTGTTCGCAGGGCAGGTCGCAGTGCAGGAGTTTCATGCGTCCGATCCGGAGGGTAATCCAGTTACGTTCTCCAAGATGCAGGGGCCGGTGTTCATGACCGTGGAGACCGTAAGCACGGGACCGGTCGGCGCTACCGGCCGAATCCGACTGGCTCCAGGCCCAGGCGACGTCGGCAAGACATCGGGCTACGTATCCGTCAGTGACGGTGGAACGACTCAGATCGCTGGATTCTCGATCGATGTTCGCCCTGCAGGCGTTCCCGTGCTCACGCCCCTCTTCGACATGTGCATCGGTCGTGGAGACTCGAGGTCGCTGATCTTGAGAGCGATCGATCCCGAGGGAGATCGGCTCGTTTATCACCAGATCGGGTTGCCCTCGTATGCCAGCATGGTGGATAGCGGGGACGGCAATGCCTCCCTGGTCATTGCCCCCGGCGCCAATGACCCGAGCGGCGGATCGTTCGTGACCATCAGCGTGAGCGATGGGACTCACGAAGTGTCCGATCTCTTCACGGTCACGGTCGGCTCCGACTGGGAGTGTGGGCGCCGCACACCTGGCCCGCTCTCCACCGGAGACGCCAATGGGCACCCCCTGGCGAGGGCAGGCGGCCCTTACAGCGGGATGGCTGGAGTTCCGATTCGGTTCGACGGGACCCAGTCTTCCGACCCGGAAGGCAATTCCCTCCAGTTCGCATGGGATCTCGGCGATGGCTCCGTGGCGATGGGCCCAACTCCGGTTCACACGTATGCCCGTGGCAGCCAGTACCCGGTCGTCCTGATCGTCAGTGACGGCTACATCACGGGACGCCAGGGCACCACGGCGACGATCGCCGATGCCTTCGCTGCACGTGCCTTCACACCGGAAGGACAGGCGCGCGTCCGGCTCTTCTCCGGTAAGCCGACCCTTTGCGCGAGCCTCGAGCCCGTGAACGGTTCATTTCATCCCGCAGACGTCGACCCGGCCACGCTGGCTCTGATCTCGTCGGGTACCGGCTCGGTGGATCGGATCGCAGCGATTCCGAAGGGATCGACTCTCGAGGATACGGACGGAAACGGCATCGAGGAGGTCCGGGCTTGTTTCGCTAAGGCGGACTTGCAACGACTCTTCGACCAGACGAGCGGCCCGGTCACGGTCCAGATCGAGGGAAATGTGAGCACCGGCGGCATCATTCGCGGTCAGCTGGCCTTGACGATCATTTCCACCCACGGTCTCGCGTCTGCATCGGTATCGCCGAATCCCCTCAACCCATCGGGGACGCTTCGCTTCAGGACGGAGGCGCCGGGGCAGGTCTCAGTCCGTCTGTTTGATTTGTCTGGCCGGCTGGTCCGGACGCTGCTGGCTCCTCGCAAGCTCGAGGCCGGCGACCACGAGGTAGCCATAGACGGACGCGACGCCCGTGGAGTGACCCTAGCCACGGGGGTCTATTTCTACCGAATTGAGATGGCAGGCAGCTCCAGCCAGGGTCGATTCGTTGTGGCGAAGTGATAGCCTCCCGCGTACCCTGATGACCGGCGCATCACATTCATGTGACACGCTCCCTCCACCTAGGAGATCCTCGTGAGCAGCGCGATCGCGGCGCCTGAGCCTCCGAAGGTCGACAACAAACCCAAAACTCCCGAGCAGATCGAACGCGACTGGTTCGAGAATGTCTACGCGGGCGACCGCATGCGCCAGCTCACACCCCGCGCCCTCATCATGGGCATGCTGCTCGGCATGGTGATGGCCTGCTCCAACGTGTACGTGGGCCTCAAGTCGGGATGGGGCGTTGGCGTGGCGATCACGTCCTGCATCATGGCGTGGTCCATCTTCGCGGTCCTGCACGCCACGCTCCCGAAGCTCTTCCCGCCCTACAGCATTCTCGAGAACAACGCGATGCAGTCGTGCGCGTCCGCGGCCGGAGCGATCACCGGGGCGGGGCTGGTCAACGCGATCCCGGCGCTCCTCATGCTCAACCCGGGCGTGCTCCCCGCGGGCATGGGCGCGCGCTGCGCGGTCCTGATCCCGTGGCTCGCGGTCGTGGCGTGGCTCGGCGTGTTCCTGGCGGTGCCCACCAAGCGGCAGCTCATCAACATCGAGCAGCTGAAGTTCCCGAGCGGGACGGCCGCTGCCGAAACGCTGCGGAGCCTCCATGGCCACGGCGCCGATGCGGCGCGCCAAGCGCGGTCGCTCTTCTCGGCCTTGGGAATCGGCGCGGTCATCACGTGGATGCGGGACGCGACCGCGGCCTGGATGCGCGACGTTCCGATCCCCGGCGCGCCGAGCTGGTCGCTGATCAAGTCCTGGGTCACGTTCCCGAGCCTGCCCTGGCTCCGCTATCCCCGCATCGAGTCGGTATGGGGAACGAGCTGGGCGCGAGTGGGCACCTATCAGAGCCAGCCGCTCCTCCTCAATCAGGTGACCATGTCGTTCGAAGGCTCGCTTCTCTTCATCGCGGCAGGCGCCCTCATGTCCTTCCGCACGGCTTGGAGCCTCCTGCTCGGCGCCGTGATCAACTACGTCTGGCTGGCGCCGATCTTTCTCGCGGCGGGAGACATCACGAGCCCGAGCTTCCGGAACATCTCCCGGTGGAGCCTCTGGACCGGTGTGCCGATGCTGGTCACGTCCGGACTCCTCCTCTTCTTCATGAACTGGAAGAGCGTGGTGCGCGCGTTCAGCACCATCGGCTCCTTCTTCCGGAAGACGGGCGGGGTAGACGATCCGATGGACCGGATCGAGGTGCCGGGCTCCTGGTTCATCGGCGGCTACGCCCTCCTCGGGACAACGGCGATCGTGCTGGGGAACTTGTTCTTCCACATCCATTGGTGGATGGGTCTGATCGCAGTGCTTGCGACCTTCTTCCTGGTGGTTGTCGCGGCCCGGGCCACGGGTGAGACCGACATCACGCCGGTCGGTCCCTTGAGCAAGATCACCCAGCTCACGTTCGGCGCCATCGCTCCGGGCAACGTGCCCACGAACCTCATGACTGCCAACATCACCGCGGGCTCCGTGGGGAGCGCGGGCGATCTCCTGACCGATCTCAAGAGCGGCTACATCCTGGGCGCCAATCCGCGCCAGCAGTTCTTCGCCCAGTTCTTCGGCGTGCTCGCGGGGGCGCTGGTCGTGATTCCGGTCTTCTTCATCCTCATCCCCGATCCCGCACTCCTCGGGACCGAGAAGTGGCCCGCTCCGGCGGCGCTCGTGTGGCGCGGCGTGGCGGAGCTCCTTGCCAAGGGACCGGGCTCGCTCCCGCTCTCGGCGCGCTACGGCCTCGTGATCGGCGCCGTGCTCGGGATCCTGCTCACCCTCCTCGAGACGTGGCTGCCGCGATTCAAGAAGTTCATCCCGTCGCCGGTCGGCCTCGGGCTCGCGTTCACGATCAACGGATTCAACAGCATCTCGATGTTCCTCGGCGCTCTCCTCGCGGTCGGCTTCACGAAGTGGAAGCCGAAGACATCCGCGCTCTACACGGTCCCGGTCGCATCCGGGATCATCGCGGGGGAGAGCCTGATGGGAGTCGCGATCGCGATGCTGAGCGCGCTCCACATCCTGGGGTGACCGCGGGGACAGCCCGATCGCTGGCGGTGGCGGCGGCCCTGGCGCTCTGCCTGGCGGCTGCTCCCGCACTGGCGCAAGAGCTGGAGCCAGGCCTCTATCAGAGCTCGCCCATTGGCCTGAACGCGGCCATCGCCGGCTACTCGTATTCCTCGGGGAACATCCTGCTCGATTCGTCGCTTCCGATCGAGGGAGCGCACGCCCGGATCCACAACGTTAATCTTGGCTTGATCCGGTCGGTGAGCCTGTTCGGGAAGACCGCCAAGGTCGACGTTCAGGTTCCGATCGGATTCGCACACTTCGAAGGATCTGTCGCGGGCGAGCTCCGAACCCGCGAACCCACCGGGCCGGCCGACCCACGCATTCGGGTGCTGCTCAACCTCATCGGCGCGCCAGCGCTCCGCAGGCCCGAGTTCGCAATCTACCGTCCAGGCACGATCGTAGGCGTGAGCTTCCAGGCTGTCGCACCCCTCGGGCGCTACGATCCGGAGCGGTTGATCAATCTGGGTTCCAATCGGTGGTCCTTTCGCCCGAGGTCGGCCTTTCGCGCGCGCAGGGCCGGTGGTTCTTCGAGCTGAGCTCGGGCGCGTGGCTGTTCACCGACAACCACGAGTACTACGGAGGCGGCACCCTCGAGCAGTCCCCGCTTCTCTTCGTGAAGGGCGATCTCATGTACACCTTCCGGCGGGGGATGTGGGCCGCGCTCAACTACGGCGTCGCGACGGGCGGAGAGACGATCGTCGATTCCGGGCCCAAGAGCGAGATCCAGACGAATCAGCGGGTCGGCGCCACGTTCGCCTACCCGCTCGGGCGCTCGCTCTCCGCGAAGGTCGTGTACACGAGTGGGCTCACCACCCGCATCGGTGCCGACTTCGACTCGTATGGCGCGTCGCTGCAGTACTCGTGGGGCGGATGAAGATCCTACAATGCCTTGACTTCCCTCCGCCCACTCGGTAACCCTCCAATCTTCCCAGGATCCCAAGTGCGCGTACACGGAGGCGACATGCGTCCGCTCCTCATCGCCCGCGGTTGGTTCCAGGCTGCCATCCTCGTTTCTCTCTTCGGATTCTTCGTTCTCGGCTTCCTCGCGCTGCGCACCTACCAGGAAGAGCCGCCGATCCCGAAGCAGGTCGTAGCGCCAGACGGTCGCGTCGTCTTCACCGGCGCGGACGTCATCGGGGGACAGCAGGTCTTTCTCAAGAACGGACTCATGGAGTACGGGTCCATCTATGGACACGGCGCCTACCTGGGTCCGGATTACACGGCGGACTACCTTCGCCGATCCGCGACCATGGTTCGCGATTCCTTCGGTGGAGCGGGATCCGATCATGCCCGCGAGCAGACCGTTCGAGCGTTCAAGACGAACACGTACGATCCCAAATCCGGTGTGCTCCACTTCACCGCGGAGCAGGCGACCTCGTTCGAAGCTCTGACCCAGCACTACACCGAGATGTTCTCGCAGCCGACGACCCGCTTCGGTCTTCGGCCCGGCGCCATCACCGACCCCGAAGACCTGCGCCGGCTCACCGCGTACTTCGCCTGGACGGCATGGACCGCCGCGGCGCTCCGGCCGGGGCAGGACCACACGTACACCAACAACTGGCCGCCCGAGCCGCTCGTCGAGAATCGTCCGACCGCCGACGTCGTGGTCTGGAGCGTGCTCTCGCTGATCGCGCTCCTCGGCGGCATTGGCGCGATGATGGCCGTCTTCGGTCGCTGGCGAGTCCTCGGCTGGCACGGCCGCGAGCAGGAGCGGCTTTCCTTCCGAGCACCAGGCGAGGTCGCGCTCTCGCCGGCTCAACGGGCGACGATCTGGTACTTCCTCGTCATGGCCGTGCTCTTCCTGCTGCAATCGCTCCTCGGCGGGTCGGTGCAGCACTATCGCGCGGAGCTCTCCTCGTTTTTCGGGGTGGATCTCGCGCGGATCCTGCCCTTCAACCTCGCACGAACCTGGCACCTCCAGCTCGCGATCTTCTGGGTGGCCGCCTCGTATCTGGCCGCGGGCATCTTCATCGCGCCGATGATCGCGCGGCGAGAGCCGAAGGGGCAGCACTGGCTGGCCTACGGGCTCCTGGCGGCCGTGGCGATCGTCGTGTTCGGGAGCCTCGCAGGCGAGTACGCCGGTGTGTTCGGCTACACGGGGCGCTTGTGGGAGTGGTTCGGGAACCAGGGATTCGAGTACCTCGATCTCGGCCGCTTCTGGCAGATCCTCCTCTCGGTCGGCCTCGCCCTTTGGGTCGTCATCCTGTACCGGGTGCTCCGCGTCCGACTTAAGGACGAGCACAAAGGCAACATGCCCTGGATGTTCTTCTACGCCGCGCTCGCGATTCCCGCCTTCTACGCGGTCGGCCTCCTCGCGAACACGGGATCGCACGTCACCTCGGCGGAGTACTGGCGTTGGTGGGTGGTGCACCTCTGGGTGGAGGACTTCCTCGAGCTCTTCACGACCGTGATCGTGGCGTACATCTTCGTGCTCCTGGGCGTGGTGAACGAGAAGGTGGCACTGACACTCGTCTACCTCGACGTCATCCTCTACTCGATCGGCGGCGTGATCGGAACGATGCACCACATGTACTTCAACGGAACCCCGGTCGAGCACATGGCCCTGGGCGCGGTCTTCTCCGCGGCCGAGGTGGTTCCGCTCACGTTCCTCACGGTGGAGGCGTGGAGCTTCCTTCAGCTCGGCGCGGTCCAGGTGGGAGCCTCGAAGACGGCGTTCCCGCACCGCTGGGCGGTGATGTTCCTCGCCGCGGTAGGGTTCTGGAACTTCCTGGGCGCGGGAATCTTCGGATTCCTGATCAACCTTCCAATCGTGTCCTATTACGAGATCGGCACCGCCCTCACCGCCAATCATGGCCATACGGCCTTCATGGGCGTGTACGGAATGCTCGCGATCGGCATCGCGCTGTTCTGCGTCCGGTATCTCACGCCCACGGGGAAGTGGTCGGACGGGGCGGCCCGGTTCTCGTTCTGGGCGCTCAACCTGGGGCTTGCGTGGATGTCGTTCGCCACGCTGCTTCCACTGGGCGTGCTCCAGCTCTACCACTCGGTGAAGGCCGGCTACGTCGAGGCGAGGTCGCTCGAGTTCCTGTCAACCGGCCTGGCGAACTGGATCGAGTGGGTCCGCCTCCCCGGCGACGTGCTCTTCATCGCCGGGACGCTCCCGATCGTGTGGCTCACGTGGAACGCGATCCGGGGTCGCGCGCGGGTGCCTCGCACCGAAGGGGAGACCACCGATCTCTTCGTCGAGTCCTCGAAGCCGGCCTGAGGAACCATGGTTTCCGAAGCGTGGTTCGTCGCGGGTTACGCTCTTCTCCTCTTCCTCGTCGCCGTGCTCCTCGAATGGATCGCGCGTGGATCACACGAGCGCATCCATCGGGCGAAGACGGTCGGATTCCAGTACCACGGCCATCTGAACGCGTGGCAGTGCTCGGAGGGAACCTTCCTCCGACACGCGGAGACCGATCGCCACGCCCGTATCGTCCGATTCCGGGCCGAGGCCAAGGTCTGCAATGGCTGCCGCATCAAGCACCATTGCACCGACTCGGACGAGGGACGGGAGCTGATCCACCCGCTGGACGCGTGGCCTCGTTCGGAGATGGCCCGCTTCCAGAGGGCTCTCTCGCTCAGCCTGATCGTGCTCGCGGCGCTCTTCTGCGCGATCGAGGCGGTCAGGCAGGCCGGAGTTCCGGTGCGGGTCTTCTTTCTGTGCGGGGTATCCGTGGGGTTCGTCCTGGCAAGACGCGAGCTGGGGAGGCTCAAGGGCGCGCACCTGGCGGCGGCGCATCCCGCGGGAGCGGGAGTCCACTCGGGCCCGCCTCCGGTCGGTTAGACCGGCCTCAATCGCGGGGCTTCGGACGTCCCGGCGGCGGCGGAGGCGGTGTGAGCCCGGTCACGTCGAGGATCTCGCGCTCGTCCAGCGTTTCGTGGGATAGCAGCGCGTCCGCCAGCTTGTCCAGTGCGCCGCGATGCTTCTCGAGGAGCTGCCTCGCTTCGTCGTAGCTCTCCCGGATGATCCGCAGCACCTCCGCATCCACGAGACTCGCCGTCTCCTCGCTGATCAGCTTCGGACCGCCTCCGAACCCGTCGGGCCCGGCGAGGTACGGGTTCTCGGGCGGCGCGAGCTGCACCAATCCCAGCTTGTCGCTCATGCCCCATCGCGTGACCATGTTGCGGGCGAGGTGCGTGGCCTGCTCGATGTCGTTCTGCGCGCCCGTGGTGCGCGTGCCGAAGACGATCTCCTCCGCCGCGCGCCCGCCGAGCATGCCGACCAACCGCGCGCGCAAGTAGGACTCCGGATAGTTGTAGCGATCATTCTCCGGGCGCTGGTACGTGACGCCGAGCGCCTGGCCGCGCGGGACGATGGACACCCGATGGACCGGATCCGCGCCGGGGACCACGAGGCCAAGGATGGCGTGGCCACCCTCGTGGTAGGCGATCCGCTCGCGGTCGTCGCGGCTGAGGAGAATCGGCCGCTCGGGGCCGAGCACCACTTTTTCGAGGGCGTCGAAGAAGTCCTTCGCATGAACTTCCGTCTCCTCGCGCCGCGCCGCGAGCAGAGCGGCTTCGTTCACGAGGTTCCTGAGATCCGCCCCCGCAAGTCCGGGGGTGGCCGAGGCGATCTCGCCGAGGTTCACGTCCTGGTCCAACGGCACGCGCCGCGTGTGGACGCGCAGGATTTCCTCGCGTCCCTTCCGATCGGGGAGGTTCACCACCACGCGCCGGTCGAAGCGCCCGGGGCGGAGGAGCGCGCGGTCGAGGATGTCGGGCTGATTCGTCGCGGCCAGCACGATGATGCCTTCGCGGCTCGAGAACCCGTCCATCTCCGTCAGGATCTGATTCAAGGTCTGTTCCTGCTCGCTCGATCCGCCGATCGCGACGAGCCCGCGCGCGCGGCCGATCGAGTCCAGCTCGTCGATGAACACGATGGCCGGAGCGCTCTCGCGCGCCTGGCGGAAGAGATCCCGCACGCGCGCCGCGCCCACGCCGACGATCATCTCGACGAACTCGGATCCACTCATGGAGAAGAAGGGGACGCCGGCCTCGCCGGCGACGGCGCGCGCGAGGAGCGTCTTGCCGGTGCCGGGCGCACCCACCAGGAGAACGCCCTTCGGCGCGGTGCCTCCGAGGCGCTGGTATTTCTGTGGGTCCTTGAGGAAGTCGACGATCTCGACCAGCTCGTTCTCGGCCTCGTCGATGCCGGCGACGTCCCTGAACGTGACCTTGGGGCCGGCCTCCTGGTCGTAGCGCCGCGCCTTGCTCTTGCCGATGCCCATCAGCGCGCCACCCATGCCGCCGCCCTGCTGCATGGCACGCCGGTACAGCCAGACGTAGAACCCGATGATCAGCAGGGCCGGGCCGAAGCCGAGCAGGAACGAGGCG
>DATEOQ010000196.1:0-2458 GCA_035273905.1 Candidatus Eiseniibacteriota bacterium
GCGGTTCGATCTCGTCGTGAACCTGCTCACGCTCCACGCGGTGAAGCGCGGGAAGGTCTCGATCTTCGGCGGCAAGCAGTGGCGGCCGTTCGTGCACGTGCGCGACATCGCGCGCGCTCTCGAGATGGGACTGACCGAGGCCATGCCGTCCGGCTCGCCCATCCTGAACGTGGGGGACAACCTCGAGAACTATCAGCTTCTGGATCTCCGAGAGGAGATCGAGGCGCGCGTTCCCGGCGTTCGGATCGAGGTGGTGCCCGAAGCGAGCGACCCGCGAACCTACCGGGTTTCGTTCGACAAGATCGAGCGGCTCTGGGGATTCCGCGCGAGCCGGCGTGTCGGGGACGGGATCGAGGAGATCGCCCACGCGCTCCAAGCGGGCGCGATTCCGGATCCCGAGAACAAGCGCTACGTGAACGCCTGAGCGCGCGCCGGTAGGGCCTTGCGCCCTGTGCCAGCGCGCGTTAGGGTCAACTCACGACCGGGTCGACTCCACGGGAGGAACTCCTTTGCCACGGTTACAGCTGAGCCTGGACGAGTTACGGGAGCGGGCGCTCTTCGTGCGGCGGGACATCGTCACCCTCCTCGCGCGCGCGCAGAGCGGCCATAGCGGCGGTCCTCTGTCCTCGGCGGACTTCGGGACGGCGCTCTTCTTCCACGAGATGGACGTGAACCCGGAGCGCCTGGACGATCCGTCCCGCGACCTCTGGCACTTCTCGATCGGGCATGTCACGCCCGTCATCTACGCGCTCATGGCGGAGCGCGGCTACTTCCCGCTCGCGGATCTCCTCGGCTTCCGTCAGTTCAAGGGACACCTTCAGGGGCATCCCAGCAAGCACGACACGCCCGGGATCGAGGTCTCGTCGGGCTCGCTTGGCCAGGGGCTCTCCGTCTGCTGCGGGATGGCGTACGGCTCGCGCTTCGACAAGAATCCGCGTCGCGTCTACTGCGTGATGGGGGACGGCGAGCAGCAGGAAGGGCAGATCTGGGAGGCGGCCATGTTCGCCGCCCACTACAAGCTCGACAACCTCTGCGCCGTGATCGACTACAACCGGAAGCAGATCGACGGTGACGTGCAGGACGTCCTCGGCATTGCACCCCTCGCGGACAAGTGGCGCGCGTTCGGCTGGCACGTGATCGACGCCGACGGCCACGACATCCAGAAAATCCTCGCCGCGTTCGATGAAGCTCGCGCAACGAAGGGGAAGCCGTCCGTGATCCTCGCCCACACGGTGATGGGGAAGGGGATCTCGTACATGGAAGACGACTACAAGTGGCACGGCGTGCCGCCGAGCGTCGAGCAGGCCGACAAGGCCCTCGTCGAGCTGGGCTCGTCCCTCGCCGAGTGGACCAAGCGTCTCGAAACCCACACCACCCGCGCGGTGATGCCGTCCGCGAACGGAGCCGCGTCGTGAGCCAGCCCACGCCCGTCCTTGCGGAGGCGCCCGTGATGAGCCTCGCCAAGCCCGAGATGAAGCGGACCCGCGAGGGCTTCGGCCACGGTCTCCTCGATCTCGGCGAGAAGAAACCGAACGTGTTCGTGCTCGTGGGCGATCTCTCCGGATCGACCAACGTCTCGTTCTTCGCGGAGAAGCATCCCGAGCGCTTCCTCCAGGTAGGGATCGCGGAGCAGAACATGATGTGTGTCGCCGCGGGCCTCGCCGCGGTCGGGAAGATCCCGTTCCTCGCGACCTACGGCGCCTTCGCGTCATGCCGGAGCGCGGACCAGATGCGGGTCACGGTGGCCTACACGGATCTACCGGTGAAGATCGGCGGCGCGCACGGGGGTATCAGCGTCGGTCCGGACGGTGCGACGCACCAGGCCATGGAGGAGATCGCGATCGTCCGCTCGATTCCCAACATGAAGATGATCGTCCCCTGCGATTACTGGGAGACGCGGAAGGCGACGGTCGCCATGGCCGACGATCCGCACCCCAACTACATCCGCTTCGGGAGGGAGCCGGTCCCCGTCGTGACGGACGCTTCGACTCCCTTCGTGATGGGGAAGGCGAACGTGATGCGCGAGGGGAGCGACATCGCCTTCATCGCGTGCGGCGTCATGGTCTACGAGGCGCTAGTCGCCGCGGAGGCTTTGGCCACCCGAGGGGTGCAGGCGCGCGTGATCAACATGCACACCCTGAAGCCGCTGGACTACGAGGCGATCGAGAAGGCCGCGCGCGAGTGCGGCGCCATCGTCACGGCGGAGGAGCACCAGATGCACGGCGGTCTCGGCGGTGCGGTGGCCGAGGTCGTGGTGCGCACGCACCCGGTGCCGATGGAATTCGTCGCGGTGCACGACCGCTTCGGGCGCTCGGGGAAGCAGGACGAGCTGATGGCCGCCTTCGGGATCAAGTCGCCCGACGTGATCGCCGCGGCGGAGCGGGCGTTGAGGCGGAATAAGGGGTAGCTAAGCCTCTGGCTTTCGCCGCCACAGCGGTCGCTTTGCCCGCAACTCCCG
>DATEOQ010000197.1:0-7442 GCA_035273905.1 Candidatus Eiseniibacteriota bacterium
GGGAGAGTCCTCCTGCTTGTAGGCGCCGTCCTGCTCCTCGTCGACCGCGATCAGACGGAGATCGCGGAACGGCAGGAACACCGCGGACCGCGTTCCCACGACGAGATCGAGCGATCCCTCCCCCGCGCGCCGCCAGACGTCCGCGCGCTCGCGGGGACGGAGCGTGGAGTGGTAGAGCGCGACGCGATCGATCCCGCCCTGGCGGAACGAGTCGAGCGCCTGGGGCGAGAGGGCGATCTCCGGCACGAGGATGAGCGCCTGCCCGCGCTGCTTGATCGCGGTGAGCGCGGCGTGCATGTAGACCGCGGTCTTCCCGCTCCCGGTCACGCCATGGAGGAGGAAGGGGCGGAAGGCGCGCTCGTGGAGCGAGCGCTCGATCTCGTCGAGCGCGGCCGCCTGATCCTCGTTCAGCTCCGATCGCGCCGGGGGCGCCGACGCATGCCAGCCAGGCTCGTCCGCCGGCGAGTCCTCGACGGTCCGTCGCTTGAGCGCGGCCGGGGACGGCGCCGCGGCGTGGAGCACTTCACCGAGCGGCGCGGCATAGTACTCGGCCACCCAGCGGCAGAGGTCGATCAATTCCGGCGTGAGCGTGAGCCTCGGCTCAGGGATCCCGGCGATGGGGCGGATGGCCCGGGTGGGGCGCTCCGTCTCCTCGGCCATGATCGTGCCCCAGAGCCGCCGCCGGCCGAACGGAACGAGCACGCGCAGCCCCGGCTCGGGCACCTCGTTCTCGGGGAATTCGTAGACGAACGTGTCGTCGATGGGGACCGGGACGGCCACGCGGATGAAGCGCATCGCGGGCGCATGGTAGCACCGGGGTGGATGGAACGGGGAATGGGCCGCGCGAGATGCGGCTGGGAGCGCGCGTCGCGCGCTCCGGCGAAGCTAGGCCGAGGAGGCGGGGCGCTCGGAGATGGCCTGGCCGAGGAGCTGGTTGATGCGTTCCACGAGCTTCCGCGGGCTGAACGGCTTCGTGATGTAGTCGTCGGCGCCCACGTCGAAGCCCATCTTCTGGTCGACGTTCCGGCCCTTGGCGGAGAGGAGGATCACGGGCGTGCCCTTGGTCGCGGCGTTCGACTTGATCGCCTTGCAGACCTCGTAGCCGTCGAGCTTGGGCATCATGATGTCGAGCACGACGAGGTCCGGCTTCTCGGCCTTGATGCGCTCGAGCGCCTGCTCGCCGTCGAGAGCGGTGATGACCTCGTAGCCCTCCATCCCGAGACTGAAGTCCAGGATGTGGACGATGTAGATCTCGTCATCGACCACCAAGATCTTGCCCTTCGACATCCCACTCACCTCCTTGTGAACCATCAAACCATCAAGAGTTGTATCGGCGCGTCACGCCGCTTCTGGAGCCCGAACGAGTTTTGTAGTCTCTTCTGCCGCAAGGACTTGGCAGAAGGCCTCCACGATCTTGGGGTCGAATTGCGAGCCCGAGCACCGCCTGATCTCGCGGATCGCCTCCGCCTGAGGCATCGCCTGACGGTACGGCCGGCCCGACGTCATGGACTCGTACGCGTCCACGACCGCGATGATGCGCGCGCCGAGCGGGATGTCGCTGCCCGCGAGCCCGCGGGGATAGCCGCGGCCGTCCATCCGCTCGTGATGCGCGAGGATGCACTCGGTGACGCGCTCCTCGAACTCGATCGGCTTCAGGATCTCGACCGTGCGCGCGGGATGCTGCGCCACCTGCGCCCACGTCTCGGGGTCGAGCTTGCCCGGCTCGTGGAGCACGGGGGGCCCGATGTGCGCCATCCCCACGTCGTGGATGCTCGCCACGAACGCGATCGCCTGGATCTCCTCCTCCCCTAGGCCGACTCGCCGCGCGACCGCGGTCGCGCGCGTGGCCATGGAGCCCGAGGTCAGCTTGAGCCGGCTCCGCCGGGCGTTGTCGATGATGGCCGCGAGCGCGCGCGAGGCCTGCTCCACGCGCTCCGCGGTCTCGTCGTGCTCCGAGGCGTGGCGCCAGGCGCGCCCCACCCGCTCGGACAGCGAGCTCAAGAGCGCCTTGTCGTCCTCGGTGAACGGCGTCATGGAGATCTTGTTGTTGATGTTGATGACGCCCACCACGCGCCCGTCGATCTTGACCGGCACGCTGAGGAGCGACTTCGTCTCGTACTGGTGGCTGTTCTCGCGCGTGCCGAAGCGCGGGTCATCCTCGACGTTCGTGACGAGGAGCGGCGTCCCGTGCTGCGCCACCCAGCCGGCGATCGAGTTCCCCATCTTGACCCGCGTCCCGCAGACGACCTCCTCGCGGAGCCCGCGCGCGGCCTTGATGTAGAGCTCGTCCCGCTCCTCGTCCACGAGCATGAGCGACGCGATCCGCGCATTCATGATCTCGGCCACCATCTCCACCGTGAGCCGGGTCAGGTGCTCGGACACCGAGCGGCCGGGGGACCAGCCGGAGTGGGTGATCACCGCCGCGTCGCCCGGCGTGGCCGGAAGGGCGACCACGAAGCGGGAGCCCCGGCCGGGCTCGCTCTCGGCGGTGATCTCGCCGCCGTGCCACTCGACGATGCTCCTCGCGACCGACAGCCCCAGTCCCACGCCCGGGTACACGCGCGCTGGGGTCGCGTCGATCTGATAGAACTTCTCGAAGACCCGGCTCAGCTCCTCCGGCGGGATTCCAATGCCGTTGTCTTCGACCGTGAGCTTCACCGATCGCTCGTCCGGCTGCGCGCGGAACGTGACGCGGCCGCCCTCGGGCGTGAACTTGATCGCGTTGCTGCCCAGGTTGAGGAGCACGCGCCGGATGAGGTTCCGGTCCGCCTCGACGATCAGGTCTCGCCGCACCGGCTCCGCGCCGAGCACGATCCCCTTCTCGTCGGCGGTCTCGCGCAGGAGGCCGATCGTCTCGTCGATCAGCTCCGGCACGTTCATCGGCTCCCGCTGCATGCGGAACCGGCCCGACTCGAGCTGCGACAGATCGAGGATCGAGTGGATGAGCCGGTCCAGCTTCAAGCTGTTTTCGTCCACCACTTGCAAGAACTCGTGCTGCGTCGGCGGGTTCATACCGCCCACGTGCTCCTGAAGCGCTTCCACGTAGCTCCGGATGACGGTGAGCGGCGTGAGGAGCTCGTGCGACACGATGGAGACGAACGAGGACTTGAGGTCGTTCAGCTCCTCGCCACGCTGCGTGGCTTCCTCGAGCTGCCGCATGCTCTCGCCGAGCTGCTCGTAGAGGCTCGCGTTCTGGAGCGCGACGACGGCGTGGGCGGCGAGGATCTCCGCGGTCTCGATCACCTCACGCGACGGAACCCGCCGGGTCTCCGGGTCATCGAGCGAGAGATAGCCGAGGACGGATCCGTCCCTGTGGAGGAGCGGCACGAAGAGGACGTCATCCTGGTGCCACTCGCCTTCCTTGCGCTCGCCGAGATCGGGGGTGAACCCCTCGTACTCGCTCCCGGGCAAGGGCCAGAAGTTCGCCTTGTGGCTGATGAAGTAGGACCGGCTCACGCGGAACTCGTCCTTGAGCCAGCTCTCGAACTCGGAGCGCGGCACGCCGTGCCGCTCCAGCTTGTCGATCGCCTGGCGGTCGAGACCCGCGAAGGCGCGCGCCTCGAAGAGCTCGGTGCGCTCGTCGAGCACGCGGAGCAGCACGATCTTGAAGCCCACGGCGTCCTGCACGGCGTGGACGATCTGGTGGAGCACCTTGTCGAGCGCGAGGTCGGATCCGATCGAGGTCGCGGTCTCGAGCACCTTCTTGAGCCGCGCGGACTGCTTGCGGCTCGTGAGGAGTTGGTTCCGGTAGAGCCGGCCCATCTCGTCGGCGGCCTGAGTGAGCTGCTCGTTCCGATCGCGCACGACGTTGTACGCGTTCTGGAGCTTGAGCGACTCGCGCCTGCGGCTGCGGCGGAGACGGATCTCCTCCACGACGAGGGCCACCACGATCGCGCCCAGCGCGATGAGCTCAGCGGACGGCATCGCGATCCCTCGCACGGTCGCGCGCGGTCGAACCGCGGGCGGGGGTGTCCGAGCGCGCGGAGGCTTCGCCGGCCTCGGCCAGGATGCGGCCGAACTCCTCGACGACGCGCGGATCGAACTGCTTTCCGGCGCAGCGGCGGAGCTCCTCCAGCGCCTCGGCCGGAGTGAATGGATCTCGGTAGGGGCGCCCCGAGGTCATCGCCTCGTAGGCGTCGAGCACCGCGAGGATCCGCGCTCCCAGCGGGATCTCCTCGCCGCGCAGGCCGCGCGGATAGCCGGTCCCGTCGACGTGCTCGTGGTGGCTCAGGATCAGGTGGTTCACCTTGGAGGTGAACTCGATCGGCTTCAGGATCTGGACGCTCGCCTGAGGGTGGGCTTCGACCTGGCGGTACTCGGTCTCGGTCCAGCGGCGCGAGTTCCCGAGCAGGTTCTCGCCGAGCGCGAGCATGCCCACGTCGTGGACCCGCGCGACGTAGCCCAGCACCTCGAGCTCCGCGTCCTCCAGCTTGAGACGGCGTCCCAGATCGATTGCGATCTTGAACGTGCCGGGCGAGCTCGGGAGGAGGCTCATCCGGCGCGCGCGCACGATGGCGCGGAGCGTGGCGAGGACGGTGGAGACGTCGGCGGCCGCGCCGGCCGTCCGCAGGCGGTCGATCACGACACCCACCCGCCGCGTGATCGCGACGAGAAGGCTGAGGTCGTCCGCATCGAACGGGGCGCCGGTCGTCTTGTTGTTCACGTTCACGACGCCCACGGTCTCGCCTCCCACGCGCAGCGGAACGCACAGGAGCGACTTCGTCTCGTACTGCGGATGGTTCATGCGCCGGAAGCGCCGGTCGGCCTCCACGTCCTCGACACAGAGATCCTCCGACGTCAGCGCGACCCAGCCGGCGATCGAGTCTCCCGCGCGCACGCGAGCGCTGGCCACCGTCTCCGGGTCGAGCCCGTGCGACGAGCGGATGAGGAGCTCCTTCCCGTCCTCGTCGAAGAACATGAACGAGACGATCCGCGCCTCCATGACCTCGGCCACCATCGCCACGCAGGCGTGGAGGAGCTGCTTCAGCTCGGTCCGCTCGAAGAACGGGTGGATGGAGCGCATGAGCTGCCGGAACCGCTGCTGGCGGATCGGCAGGTCCACGAGGAACCGGCTCCCCTCGCCCACCACGCTCTCCACCCGCACCGTTCCGCCGTGCAGCTCGACGACGCTCTTCACGATCGCGAGCCCGAGCCCCGTGCCGTGGACGCGCTCCATGCCCTCGTCCTCGATCCGGTAGAAGCGGTCGAACACGCGCCCCAGCTTGTCCCCGGGAATGCCCCGGCCGTGATCTTCCACGGCGATCATCAGCCGCTCGCCGTGCCGGCTCGCGCGTACCGTCACGTCGGTGTCGGGACGTGTGAACTTCGCGGCGTTCGCGATCAGGTTGACGAGCACCTGCCTCAGGAGATCCGGGTCGGCCTCGAGGCGCGGCAGATCCGCCGGGAGGTCGTATTGGAGGTGCGCTCCCTTGTGCGCGAGCTCTGGCTGCACGGTTGGCGCGACTTCCTCGAGCAGGCACCCCAGGTCGATCGAGTCGACCTTGAGACGCCGCCGGCCCGACTCCATCCGGCTCAGGTCGAGCACGTCGTTCACGATGCGCGAGAGCCGGTCGCACTCCTCGTTCACGATCTGGAGGAACTTCTCCTGCATCGTGAAGGTCGGGCTGCCGACGTTGTCGATGAGGGTCTCCGTGTAGGCCTTGATCGCGGTGAGCGGCGTCCGGAGCTCGTGCGAGACGATGGAGATGAGGTCCGACTTGGCCTCGTCCACGCGGCGGAGCGTGACGGCCGATTCCTCCAGCTGCTTCCGCGTCGTGTCGAGCTCCCCGCGGGTGCGGAGCCGGTCGACCGCGAGTCCGATCTGATCGGACAGGAGGAGGAGCGCGCGGCGGCGGCGGTCGGAGAGCGCGACTTCCTTCCGGTAGCCGACGACCGCCACGCCGAGGAGCGATGTGCCGACGACCACCGGCAGCCCGACGAGGGTCCGGGGCGGCTGCCCCGACCACTCGATGTCCGGGGCTCCCGGTGCGTCCGCATTCTCGACGACGAGTGTCTCGCGGCGGAGCACCCGGCCCAGGAATCCGGACGGCGTGGCGACGAAGCGTGAGCGTCCCGTCGGTCCCGTCCGGCCGCGCTCGAAGCGGTCGCCTTCCAGCTCGCCCGTCTCGTAGTCGAGGAGGAGGAGCGCGAAGGTATCGGCGCGGGTGATGTCGAGGACGTGATCGGCGACGGCGGCCACGAGGCCCGCCGAGTCGTAGGCGGCGCGCAGACCGAATGCCAGGCTGCCGAGGCTCGACAGGAGTCCCTGTCCCGGCCGCCGCGCACCCGGACCGCCGCTCGCCGGGCTCATGCTCTCTCCCCGCCTTCCTTGCGCACCGGAACGACCAGGGATCCGTCGGATCGGCGATCGGGAACGATCGAGCTGCCCCGCTCGGCCTTCCCGATCTTCTTCAGCTCCTTCGCGACGTCGGAGACCTGCGCGCTGTGCTGGATGTCGCGGGAGACGTTGGTGACGATGAGGATGGTGATCGACATGATGTCAAAGCTCTTCACGCCTCCCTGACGGCTGGAATGGACCGTGATCGAGCCCCGCTCGCGGTCCGTTTCGTCGTACTGGAGCGGCACCCGCTTCATGAAGTCGGCGCGCACCGCCTCGGCGATGGAGAGGGAGCGATCGGGAATCGTGATGACGACGAAGTCGTCCCCGCCGATGTGTCCGACGAAGTCGCCGTCGCCTCCCAGCCGCTCGATCACCTCGTGCAGCAAGGACGCGGTGAAGCGGATGAGCACGTCGCCGCGCGCGTAGCCGTAGTAGTCGTTGAATGCCTTGAAGAAGTCGAGGTCGAGGTGCAGGAACGCGAACTTCTCCTTGGCCTGGATGCGACGGTTCAGCTCGGTCTCGATGAGCACGTTCCCGGGAAGTCCGGTGAGCGGGTTGGACTGGAGCTGCGCGCGGCGGGTCTTGAGCTGATTGCGCACCCGGAAGAGGAGCTCGTTCCGGTCCCACGGCTTCGTGACGTAGTCGTCGGCAAAGTTCTCGAGCCCCTGCAGCCGGTCGTCGAGGGTCGTCTTGGCGGTCAGGAAGATGATCGGGATGCGGCTCGTGAGCGGATCGGACTTGAGCCGCTTGCAGACGTCGTAGCCGTCCATCCCCGGCATCATCACGTCCAGGAGGATGAGGTCGGGCGTCTCGTGCTTCACGGATTCGAGCCCACGGAGTCCGTCCGGCGCCGTCGTGACTTCATAGCGCGCGTCCTTCGCGGTCTCGAGTTGCATCTGCAAGATCGTGCGAAGACGGGGCTCGTCCTCGATGATGAGGATTCGCGCAGTCTCCGGCGCTGCAGGCTGGTTCACGTTGCCGCTCCCGATGGCCTGAACTCGATGGAAGTTGGTTCGATTCTTGGAATTAATCGACTAGGGGGAGTCGATTCTTAAGCGGGGATCGGGAACGGGGCAGGACGGCGGCTGACGGCGCGTGAGCC
>DATEOQ010000198.1:0-2400 GCA_035273905.1 Candidatus Eiseniibacteriota bacterium
CTTGTTGAGCAGCTCGGGACCCTTGATGTTGAGGAAGTAGCTGGTGTGCTTCTCCTCGCCGCGGCGCTCGGCGATCTTCTTCGCCAGCGAGTTGGCGACCGCCTTGGCGATCAGGGTCTTGCCACAGCCGGGCGGGCCGTAGAGCAGGATGCCCTTCGGCGGGCGCAGCTGGTGCTCCCGGAACAGGTCGGCGTGCAGGAACGGCAGCTCCACCGCGTCGCGGATCTGCTCGATCTGCGAGTGCAGACCACCGATGTCGGTGTAGTCGACGTCCGGCACTTCCTCGAGCGCGAGGTCTTCCACTTCGCTCTTGGGCAGCTTCTCGAGCAGGTAGCCCGACCTGCCGTCCATGAGCAAGTGATCGCCCGTCTTCAGGCGCTGAGATCGGAGCGGATCGGCGATGATGCCGACCTTGTCCTCGTCGGCGCGAAGCGTCACCACCGCGCGAGCCTCGTCGAGGAGCTCCTTGAGGATCACCACCTCGCCCTGGATCTCGTAGCCCGCCGTCTCGACGACGTTGAGCCCCTCGTTGAGGACGAGCTCCTGGCCGGGCTTGATGTCCTCGGCCTTGATCGAGGGATGCAGGTTCACCTTCACCTTGCGCCCCTGCGAGAGGATGTTGACGGTGGCGTCCTCGTTGACGGAGAGATACACGCCGTAAGTGGAGGGCGGCGCGCAGAGCTTGTCCACTTCCTCGCGCAGCGACGAGATCTGCTCGCGCGCCTCGTAAAGCGCATTGACGAGCTTCTCGTTCTGGTTGAACGACTGCACGAGCTGGCGATTCGCCTCGCGCAGCTTGTTCTCGAGGACCATCGACTCTTTCGGCGCGTCCTCAACCTTCTTCCGCAGACGCACGGTCTCCGCCTCGAGCGAGCGCACGTAGGTCTGGAGATCCTGGACCTGCACCTCGTACTCGGTGAGACGACGGCGGTAGTTGGAATCGGTCATGGGGAGGAACTTGGAGAGCCCCTTCATCCCATCCGACGCGGGCTCCCGACTCGGGTTCGGTTTCTTCTCGAACTCCTTCATGTCCGCCCGTTCCTTTCTCGGTGACTCAGCGGGCTTCGCGTCAGGCGCGCCCATCGGGGGCGAAAGTCCCCACGCGCGACCTCAGTATAGGGGCCCGTTTCGCAGCAAGTCAAGGGAATTGGCCCTGAACGACCGTTCACATCCATCGAATTCATTTGAACTTTCCCTTGCTCCGACCGCTATCGCCCCGTCACCGCTCACCGTGTCAAACACCCCGTTCTTCGGCTCGGTTCCTTGCTCGTTTGGAGGCCGCGCTTTGCGTCTCCCGCTCGTCGAAACCGCATCTGCGCCTCGTCCGGGGCAAGTTCAGTGCCACGTCCGGTCCATTCCGGGATCCCTGAGTATCCAATGAGATGGCATTGGCATCATCGCACGGCGCTCTACCAGAGCCGCAGAAAGCATCCAAAAAGTGCCGAGGGAAGGACGAAAATTTGCCGAGGGCGGGCGTATAACTACGACATGCGTTCGCGCGCCGCCCACGTCCTCGTCGCCCTCACCCTCGTGCTCACGCTGCCCGCCGCCGCCGCCGCACAGGGAGGCATCCTCCGAGTCGGGCTGCCGGCGCTGCCCCCCTCGCTCGATCCTGCGCTCGTCACCGACGTCTCGGCGGGAATCCTCGCGCGCCAAGTGTTCGACACGCTCCTCCAGTACAAGGACGGATCGAGCGACGTCGAGCCCGGGCTCGCCCTCCAGTGGCAGGTTTCGCGCGACGGGCTGGCCTGGTCATTCCGGCTACGCGACGGGGTGCGCTTTCACGACGGGACGCCGCTCACCGCCCCCGAGACGGCCGCCAGCCTAGAGCGCGTGCTCTTCCCCGGCGCCCCGCACGCGCCCGCCGCCAATCCGGTGGTGCCGCGCCTGATGCGAGGGGCGCCCGGCGTCGTCAAGTCCATCAAGGCGCTCGACGCTCGCACGGTCCAGATCGTCTTGAATCTGCCCTACGCGCCCCTGCTCACCGTGCTCGCCCACCCCGCGCTCTCGATCGTCCGAGTCGTCACCGGCCCCGACGGCGGTCCGCGCTGGCTGGGGACGGGCCCATTCCTGCTCGCGGAGGCCGCACCCGGGCGCATTGTCCTGGAAGCGAATCCCGCCTACTGGGGTGGTCCGCCGCGGTCGAGCCGCGTGGTGCTCATGGAGCAGGCCGATGAGGCGCGGGCCACCGCCGAGCTCGACGCCCGCGGGCTCGACCTCTACGTCCCCGCCGCCGCCCCGCCGCGTCTGGCCGGCGCCCTCGCGATTCCCAGCTGGCGCATCGGCTACCTGGCGCTGCAGACCGAGCGCGAGCCCTTCCTCCGGAAGCGAATCCGTCAGGGCATGGCCGCCGCGCTCGACCCGGGGGCGCTGGCCGCCGCGCTGGAGCCGTACGCGGTG
>DATEOQ010000199.1:0-2641 GCA_035273905.1 Candidatus Eiseniibacteriota bacterium
TCCCGATACGCGGTCAGGGCTTCCTTCCGGTCGGCATCCTTCCCCGAGAGCTCCTGGATCGCCCAGAGGCAGTCGGCGTATTCGCGCTTCGACCGCTCGCGCTCGGAGCCGAGCGCGGTCCGGAGGTAGGACTTCCAGGACGTCTTGATCTTGCGGAGCGCTTCCAGGTCCTGGTCTTCGTGCGCCTTCACGGTCGCGAGGTGAAGCCGTCCGATCGGACCGCTCGTGTCGGCCTCGTCCCGAGGCGTCGCCGGGCGAGCCTCCTCCGGCGCCTCCTCGATGATCAGCGTGGGCTTCTTCGCGACCGGCTTCTTCGGGGCCGGCGGCGGTGTGAAGTCGTTCTGCGGCCAGGCCGACTTCGTGTCGGGCGCCGGACCGTCCACGACAGGCTCGAAGCCCTCCTCGGCCGTCGGCGGGCCGCGCCGGGGGGGCGTCGGAGCCGCGGGCGTCGCCGTTCCGTCGCCGGACGGCTGGGACTTGGTCGTGGAGGCGAGCGACTTGGCGACGGGGTTCGTGGCTGCCCCCGATGCCGTCGTCGTGGGCGCCGTCTTCGAAGTGGTCTTGGTCGCGGCCGTGCCGGGCGCGCCGCCGCGGGACGGCGTGGCGATGGATGGAGTGGCGTTCGTCGGCGCTCCGTTCCGCGCCTGGCCAGGCTGCGTCGCGCCGGACTGAACCGCGCCGGGCTGCCCTTGCGTCGCGCCCGGCTGCGGCGTCGTCGGAACCAGTGCGACCGGAGTCTGCGCCACCGCGACCGAATCCTTCATCGCCGTGCTCCCCACCGCCGTGCTGTCCGCGACTCGGGGCCCCGCCAGCGGCTCGCTCGCCGTCTCGCGATGCGCCATCGCCATCCAGACCGACACCGCGAGGAGCGCCACACCCGCGAGCGCCCCACCGCTCCAGAGCACGACGCGAAAGACCGCGCGCGAGCCCTCGCGCTGACTCGAGCGGTGGAGCGCCTGCTCCGCGAAGGTGATGCTCTCCTCCGGTGGACTGGACGAGCGCGGCGGGTCGACCGGCTCGAAATCCCACGCCTTCTTCGACGGCATGGGAAGAATGAGCGAAGGCCGCTCCTCCACGGAGTGCGCCTCTGGGTCTGTCGGCGCCATCGGAAGGGCCTTGGATTCGAGCGCGAGGTCCGCAAAGGAGGCCTCGGGATCGGGCGTCGTCGAAAGCGTCGGCGTGATGGGCTCGAGCACGAGGCCCGGCTCGGGAGCCGCGAAACTCGGAGGTGTCGGAGCTCCGAAGGTCGGAGCCGATCCAGGCTCCGGCGGAGGATTCGTGCTCATCGGCGCGGCCAGCGACGGAGCCGGCGAGTCCGACGAAGACGGCGTGCCACCCGACGTGCCGTGGATCGCCTGGAGGAGATGGTGCTCCAGACGGCAACCCTCGCAACTGGTGAGATGGGACTCGGTTTCGGCCTTTTCCTCAGGCGTCAATTGGCCCGAGACGAGCCCACCCAGCCTGGATTTGGCGGTCGCGCAGTCCACGAAAGGTGCATCCCCCCAAGGTGCGAGCCAGGGCCCAATGGCCCCCGACGCGGCATAACAATCCGCACCGAGTTATCGGTAGAACATGCGGAGACCTTGAGGGATTGGCGGGCCCCACCCGGAACCCGACCGGGGGCTCTAATCGGGGAGGATGGCCCCCTCGACGGGGCACGCTTCCAGGCAGGCGTTGCAGCTCACACAGTCCTCGGCGACGATCAGGTACCAGCCCGTCCCCTTGGTGTTCTCGCCGTCGCCCTTCTTGATGCAGTCGACGGGACAGACGTCCACGCAGGAGCTCTCCCCTTCGCAGATGTCCTTCAGAATTTCGTAAGCCATGCTTCCTCCGAGCCTCCTGGCTCTGTTCGAGGGCCCCGGCCGCTAGTGGACCTGGAGCATGCGGTCGAGCGCGACATGCGCCCACCGCTTCGTCGTCTCCGGCACGCGGATCACGTTGACCGGGCGCCCCTCGACGATGCTGTCGAGCGCCCACGCCAGATTTTGAGGCGAGATGCGGTACATGGTAGCGCAGAGACAGAATTCCTTCGAGAGGATCACGATCTTCTTGTCCGGCATCGAGTGCGCGAGCCGCTGGACCAGGTGATACTCGGTCCCGACCGCCCAGTGCGAGCCGGCCGGCGCTTCGCGCAGCGTGCGGATGATGGTCTCGGTCGAGCCCACCGCGTCGGCCGCGGCCACGACCTCGTGGGGCACCTCGGGATGAACCAGGATCTTCACCTCCGGGTCCTCCGCGCGCCGGTCCAGCACGTGCTTCAGGTGGAACTTGGTGTGCACCGAGCAGCATCCCTTCCACACGATGACCCTGGCGCGGCGCAGCTCCTCTTCGGTGGATCCGCCGAGCGGGCGCTTGGGATCCCACACGACGATCCGCTCCGGCTCGATCCCCATCGCGATCGCCGTGTTCCGTCCCAGGTGCTCGTCCGGGAAGAAGAGGATCTGCTCCCGCTGCGCGAACGCCCACTCGAAAATCGCGCGGCAGTTGGATGAGGTGCACACGGCGCCGCCGCGCTCGCCGCAAAACGCTTTGATCTCGGCGGTCGAGTTCATGTAGGTCACGGGCATCACGGACGTGAGCCCGAGCCGCTCGAGCGCGGCGCCCGCCTCGATCACGTCGTCGGTCGGCGCCATGTCGGCCA
>DATEOQ010000200.1:0-2532 GCA_035273905.1 Candidatus Eiseniibacteriota bacterium
CGATTCCTTCGATCTCAAGCGCGTGGCCCCGTCCGACACGTCGCTTCGATCCCTCCAGGGGATCGCGACCGGCAAGGCGCGCATCAGCGGCACCACCGCCGATCCGGTGATGGGCGTCGAGGGGCGCGTCTCGTCCATGTCCTACCGCGGGGTGCAGGGCGAGATCGCCGGCGTCGACCTCGCCTACGACAACCGGAGACTGAAGATCAACCGCTTCGACGTGAAGCAGAACGAGTCGATCTCCCAGGTGCATGGCGAGCTGCCTCTCGACCTCGGCATCTATGCCGAGGAGCGCGTGATGGACAAGGAGCCGATGTCCCTCACCGTGGACATCCCGAACGGCGACTTCTCCATCGCGCGCATCCTGCTGCCGGACATCATCGGCTACAGCACCGGCCGCTATACGGCGTCGGCCGTGGTCTCAGGGACGCCGTCGGACGCACGTGTGACTGGCTCGTTCAAGTTGAAGGGTGGGAAGATCCGGCCGGCCGGCCGAGACGAGGTTCTCACCAATGTCGATGCTGACGCCACGTTCGACCAGAGTCAGCTCACGATCACGAAACTCACCGCGAGGCAGGGGGAGAAGGGAAAGCTGGAAGCAACCGGCCTGTGGCGGTGGCCCACGGGCTCCCACCCGGAGAAGCCGGCGTTCGGACCGCCCGGAACCTACGAGTTTCACCTCACGGCCACTGACTTCACGGCCACCGACCGGCTGACCTATGCGGCGCGCTTCACGGGAAAGATCGATGTCGTCAACGGGCGAGATCCCTTTGGCGGCGAGCGTCCATTGATTAACGGACATGGCACGATCACGAAGGGGGAGCTGACTCTCGATCTCTCCAAGCCGCCGTCCACGCCGTCGGAGCCCCTTCCATTTCTATACAGCGTGAACGTCGACCTACCCGGGAATTTCTTCTACCGGAACCTAGACGCCGAGGTGGAGCTGGAAACGGTCGACGGTCCGTTGACCTTCAAGAACGAGGGAAACGGGGACCTCGCTCTCGGCACGCTCGAAGTGCGCAGCGGCAAGTATTACGTGATGACCCGTGAGTTCAGGAATCTTCAGGGTACGATCAACTTCAGCAACCCGGATCGCATCGACCCGGACGTGAATGTCGTGGGTGAAACTCAGATACCGGCTCCAAGCACGCCCGAGGGTTCCCGGACCGTCTACCTCGCCCTCACGGACCGCGTGTCGCGACTCAAGGTTCGCGTGTATGACGATGCCGATCCCCCCACACCGGCGAACGATCTGTGGAAGGCGCTCGCCTTCGGGCAGTTCGTTCCCATGAGCGGCGTCTCCACCGAAGCCGCCGCGACCGGCGGCGTGGATCCATCGGTGGCGGTGCCGATCTCGAACTATCTCTTCCAGAACGTGGAGCGCTGGATCGGCAGCTCCGGCTTCATCGACACCATCGATCTGCGCGGATCGGGCGGCGCGGCGGACGGGAACAAGTCGACGAGCGCGCTCAGCGTCGTGGGCGTGGGAAAGTACGTGACCCCGCAGTTCTACTTCAAGTACAGTAAGGACTTCTCAGCCAAGGCGGAGCAGGAGATCAGCGCGGATTATCGCGTGACCCGGCACCTCCTGCTGAAGGGCCAGCAGATCCGGAGCACGGATCCGGCCCGGCCGCCCCAGGAATACAATCTCGACCTCAAGATCCGACTGGAATATTGATCGACGCGTGGAACTGAACCCGGTCCAGCGCCAGGCTGTGGAGCATCCCGGCGGGCCCCTCCTCATTCTCGCGGGCGCGGGTAGCGGGAAGACGCGCGTGCTCACGGGACGCGTCGCGCACCTCGTCCAGGAGCGCGGCGTCCACGAAGGGTCGATCCTCGCCTTCACGTTCACGAACAAGGCGGCCCGCGAGATGCGCGATCGCGTGGAGTCGCTCCTCGGTACGGACGAGCTCCGAACCTGGGTGGGCACGTTCCACGCCACGTGCGTGCGTATCTTGCGTAGGCACGCCGAGCTCCTCGGCTATCCGAAGGCCTTCGTCATCTACGACACGGACGACCAGCGCACACTCCTCCGGGAGCTCCTGCGCGACGAAGGCGGAGACGACCGCATGCTCACACCCGCCGCGGCCTCGTCCCGGATCTCGCGCCTCAAGAACGAGGGGGTGACGCCGGAGGCGTTCGAGTCGCAGATCCGCTCCCCCATCGACCGGAAGCTCGCGCCGGTGTACGCGAAGTACACGAAGGCGCTCCGCGATCGGGCGGCGATGGACTTCGACGATCTCCTCCTCTACACGGTGCGGCTCTTCGACGCCGACGAGGACGTGCTGCGGTCCTACTCGGGGCGCTTCCAGCACGTGCTCGTGGACGAGTACCAGGATACCAACGCGATCCAGTTCGAGCTCATCGAGCGGCTCTCGCGCGCGCACCGGAACCTCACCGTGGTGGGGGACGACGATCAGTCGATCTATCGCTGGCGCGGCGCCGACGTGGGGAACATCCTCTCGTTCGAGAAGCAGTTCCCGGACGCGACGGTGCTCCGTCTCACGCAGAACTACCGCTCCACCCAGACCA
>DATEOQ010000201.1:0-2669 GCA_035273905.1 Candidatus Eiseniibacteriota bacterium
CGCCAGCGCCCACTCGAGCGCCGCGGGTCCGAGGCTCGGCGAAATCCATCCGGCGAAGCCGCCCCCGAGGAGCCCCCCAACGAGGCCGAATCCGCTGAGGAGCGGAAAGACCCGGCGGGCCCGCCGCGAGTCCCACACGTCGAGCGCGAGCACCCAGAAATGCGGGAGGAGCATCAATGCCTGGCTTCCGGCCCACACGTAGAACGCGGCCGCGGTCCAGTGGGGAGACGCCTTGAACGCGGGGATCGCGAGGAGACTGACCACGATCGCAACGTACTGATTCATCCGGTTCGCGGCGAATCGCGAGAACCGCGCCGCGAACCGCCCTTCGATCCAGACGAACCCTGCGGAAGCGATCGCGACCCCGACGTAGCCGATGGGGAGCGCGCCCGCGCCGAATTCCGCGATGAAGGTAGCGTCCCGCTGAACCTTCGCGAGGGTGTACGCCGTGAGCAGGGACGTGATGAGCGCGCACATGAGCCAGAGGAGACCCTGCTCGTGCGGCTCCAGTCCCAGCCGTCTGGCGATTGCGTCGAGGCCGCGAATCCGAATGGCGTGCTCCTGCGTCGGCTCGAGTCGACGTCTTCAGGTGTGGGAGTGCCCGGAAACCGGTGCCTGGGGCCTATATAGCCAGATCGGTGCCATGAAGCGCCGAGGGCGCACCTGTGGGTCGGGGACCGTTGGGGCCGAATGGCTTACGCTGGGGGGGCGTCGCCAGTCCCACGGCGAGGGGCGAGGTCCTGTAGAACTTTCTACAAAACAGGTGCCGCAACCGGCTTCTTGCTAGGGGCTCCTACGCATCGCGATCCCGCATCCATCGTCCCCACAAGGGGAAAACCCGTTGTCACTGTTCTTGCACGGCTCCTACGGCATGGGACGACACACGAGCGGGTTCAATCGACTTTGTGAGCGGCTATCCAGCACCGTGGCCGCGTGGGCCGGAGGCACCGTCGCGTTCGCGATGGCGCTCCTCCTCATCATCGGCTGGCTGGTTCTCGGGCCGATCTTCCACTTCTCCGATACCTGGCAGCTCGTCATCAACACGGCGACGACCATCGTCACGTTCCTGATGGTCTTCCTCATCCAGCGCGCGCAGAACAAGGACGCGCGCGCGACGTCGCTCAAGCTGAACGAGCTCATCGCCTCGATCGAAGGGGCGAGCAATCGGTTGATCGACGTCGAGGATCTCTCCGAGGAGGAGCTCCAAACGCTCCACCAGCACTTCCGCCGGCTCGTCGAGATGTCGAAGAAGGACGCCTCGATCATGCGCTCCCACTCGGTCGAGGAGGCGGCGGCGCGTCACGAGGTGAAGGCGGGGCGTCACCCGCAGCGCGTGCGGCATCGCTCCCACGCGCGCCAGAATCGCCGCGGCCCGTCCAAGAGCGCCACACCCCGGATCCAGCACTCGTGACCATCATCGAGCGGCTCCAGGCCCGCGGCATCCGCCGCCTCGGCTCGAAGGAGCGAGGGTTCCGCTATCGCACCGCCTCCGGATCGCGGGTGACGGCGGAGGATCGAGAGCGCATTGACGCGCTCAAGGTCCCGCCCGCCTGGAGGGACGTTGCGATCCATCCCTCGCCCGGCGCGTTGGTCCAGGCCGTGGGACGCGACAAGGCGGGACGGTGGCAGTACCGCTACCACGCGAAGCAGGTGCTTCGCCGCAACCGCGCGAAGCGGGAGCGCCTCCTCCGGTTCATCGCGGCGCTTCCCCGCATGCGACGCGCGGTCACCCGGGATCTCGCGCTGCGCGGCCTGAAGCGCGAGAAGGTGCTCGCCGGCGTTCTCCGGATCCTGTCCACGTGCTTTCTCCGGCCCGGGAGCGAGGAATACGCGAGCCAGAACGGCAGCTACGGCATCGCGACCTTGAAGCCGCGCCATGTCTCGGTGCGCGGCGATCTCATCCGCTTCGATTTCGAAGGGAAGTCGGGACGCCGCCAGGTCCGGGAGCTAAGGGACCGCCGCCTCGCCCCGCTCGTGCGCGCGCTCCTCCGCCATCCGGGCGAGGTGTTCAAGTTCGAGAGCGACGGGGGCGCCATGGTCGACGTGCGCCGCGAACACATCAACGCCTACATCATGCAAGTGATGGGGGAGCGGTTCAGCGCGAAGGATTTTCGAACCTGGGCCGGAACGCTGCTGTGCGCCTGCGCGCTGGCTCGCGATGGCGTCGGGAATCCATCCTCGCGAACCGAAGCCAAGCGGCGCGTCGTGGCCGCGGTGCGCGAGGTCTCCGAGCATCTCGGCAACACGCCGGCGGTCTGCCGCGCGTCGTACGTCTTCCCCGAGGTCATCCGCCGCTTCGAGCTCGGGCGCGTGCTCGAGAACAGGATCGAAGGCGTCGACGAGCTCGTGAACGGCAGTCCGCGGGCACTCGAGCGCTGCGAGCGGGCGCTGCTCGATCTACTCACGTCGGCGAGCCGGCCCCAGCTCCGGGGCGCCCGTCGCGCGCGCCCTCTACCCTCGCTTCGTCTCGAGGTTGCCCGTGAGCCTATCCGACCGGCTGATCATCCTGAACCCCGGAGCGTCGCGCTACCGGGCTGACGAGATCCGGGACGCGTGCGAGACGGTCTGCCGCGAACACGGCCTCGAGGGCACCTTCCTCGACGCGCCGACGGGGCAGGGCGCGCGCGAGGCGACCCGGCGCGCGGTCGAGGACGCAATCGCGCGCGGAT
>DATEOQ010000202.1:0-2259 GCA_035273905.1 Candidatus Eiseniibacteriota bacterium
CGCGCCGTCGGGGCGCGTCGGCCCGGTCTCGGTGCCGCGCGGCTGCCACGTCCACGCCACCGCCGCGGGCGCGTCGAGCGACGCCGCGAGCGTCGAGAGCGCGGCTTCGAGGATCTCGGGGCGCTGCGTCTTGAGCGCCACCGTCGCGAGCCCGAGGAGCGCGCGGAGTCCGGTGCCACGGCGGCGCGCCACCTCGAGGAGTCCCGCCGCCTCGAGCGCGATTCCGGTCTGGGCCGTGATCGCGCTGAGGAGCTCCATCTGATCCGAGGTCCAGCTGGCGATGCCCGCCGCCGCGGACACGACGAGGAGCCCGCGCACGCGCTCCCGTCCGAAGACCGGCAGGATCGCGACGGGCGCGTCCGGAAGGTGCTCGGCCAGGAGCGACGGCAGGCGAAGCTCGCGCGACGGACGCGGCACGATGGCCGTGCGGCCTTCGAAGACCGCGTCCGAGAGGAGGTCACGATCCTGGTCGAGCGGGATCGGTCCTTCACGCAGACGGTCGAACACCGCGCCGTCGAACGCTCCCGTCGATTCCAGCGCGTCGACGTCGATCGGACCCCCCGACACGGGGAGGCCGACGTCGAGATCGGCGTGGCGGAACGCGGCGAGGAGCGAGAGCGCCGAGGTCTCGTGCGGCACCTCGAAGAAGAGGATCGTGTCCACCACGTCCTCGTACGCGCGCGCGATCGCGGCGAGGAGGATGCGCGCGGTGCGATCCGGCAACGACGACGCATGGAGGAGCGGGAGCGCGCGCAGGAAGACAGCGGCGGCGCGCCAGCGACCGTCCTCGCCGTACCCGCCCGTGGACGGCGCGAGGCCGTTCCCTTCCTCTTCGAGGAGCCGGGTCAGGAGCGGCAGGGTCGGAGCCACGCCCGACGATCCGGGCGAGGAGACGCCCGTGCGCTCGGCCGCGTCGTGGAGTCGCGCGCAGTGGACGCAGTCCTGGCAGAAGCGCGTCTCGAAATCGGGGCGCACCTCGAACGGGCACGGCCGGGACTCCAGGAAGCACACGCCGGCGGCTACCTTGTCGGCCGACCGTGCGCGGCGGGCCGCGTAGCGCTTCCACTCGAGGACGAGCTGATCTTCCACCCGTGCCGCTCCGGACGACCGCTTGACGCCCATCCATCCCCTCCCGTTCGTAGGCTAAGCGCGCGTGGGGCCGGTGGGGCCCGTGGCCGGACGGAGCCACGCCAGGCTCCGCCCTTGATACAAATTGATTTACGGCAGGATGGGGCCTTATCTTGAGGCGAGCGTCCGGATGTAACTCATTGAAAAGAGGAGGATTATCAATGGAAGGCAAGCGCCCCGCCCCCAGCGGGCCCCCGCAGATCAACATGGAGATCGGCGAGAAGGAGGCGGAGGGGATCTATTCCAACTTCGTCGTGATCAGCCACTCGCTGTCGGAGTTCGTCCTCGACTTCGCCCGGGTGCTGCCGGGCACTCCGAAGAGCAAGGTGTTCGCGCGCGTGGTGATGACGCCTCCCAACGTGCGCGCGCTCCTGAACGCGCTCGATACCAACGTGAAGAAGTACGAGGAGACGTTCGGGAAGATCCACACGCTCGACGAGAGCCAGTCGAAGGGGATCGGCTTCACGTCCTCCTGAGCGCGGTCTCCGCGGCCGTCGCCTCCGCGGGAGGCGGCGTCTTCCATCGACGGTGGATCCAGTACCAGTGGTCCGGACGCGCGCGGATCACGTCCTCCAACGCCTCGTTGACCTCGCGCGTGATCCGCCCGATCTCGGCCGCCGTGTCCGAGCCGGGCGAGGGCCGGATCATCCGCACCATCCACGCGCGGAAGCGGCCCCGCCCCGCGCGCTCCATCATGCCGATCACGATCGGGACGTTGGCGGCCATCGCGAGCCGGGCCGGCCCCGTGAGGGTCGAGGCGGGACGTCCAAAGAAGGGGACGTGGATCCCGATCTTGCGCGCGTCCTGATCGGCAAGCATGCCGAGGAACGCGCCGCGCCGCAGGGCGCGCATCGGCGCGAGCATCCCGTCCTCGATGACGTCGCAGATGATCCCGAGATCGCGACGGATCTCGTTCAGGTACGCGTCGCTCGCTGGGTTGGTCTGCCGCGGGAGGACGTAATGGACCGGCGCATAGGTCCATCCGAACGCCGCCCCCAGCAGCTCCCAGTTGCCGAAGTGCCCGGTGAGGAAGATGGCGCCTTTCCCCTCCTGGATCCACGGCCGGGCGACCTCGAATCCTGTGAACTCGATGCGCGCGAGGAGCGATTCCCGCGAGTGCGCGGGGAGTGC
>DATEOQ010000203.1:0-8833 GCA_035273905.1 Candidatus Eiseniibacteriota bacterium
TCGCTCTCGCACACGCGCTTGGCGAGCGGCCCGTCGTGGCCGAGCCAGGCGGAGACCGCGTCCCGGAGCATGCGCATGGTGCGCTCGCCCATGGCCATCACTTCGGTCATGCCCTTTCCGGGCGGCAGGTCCGCGAGCTTCTGCGCGCTCTGCGCGAGATTGACGGCGTGGTCTCCCATCCGCTCCAGGTAGTTGGACACGCGGATGGATGCCACGAGGAAGCGAAGGTCGCGCGCGACCGGCTGCTGGAGTCCCAGGAAGTCGAGGCACCGGCGCTCCACCTCGAGCTCGATCCGGTCGATCGCCTGATCCTCGTCCACGACCTCCCGCGCCAGGCGGTTGTCGCGGCGGTTCATGGCCTCGAGCGCCTTCGACAGCGCGGTCTCGACCCGCCCCGCCATCTCGCCCAGGCGGTCCTGGAGGGTGTGGAGATCGTGGTGGAAATGGCGTTCCATGGTTGGGACCTCGAGTCTTCGGGCCGCGTACGGGAGGACGCGGATCAACCGAAGCGGCCGGTGATGTAATCCTCGGTCAGCCGCTCGCGCGGCGACGTGAAGAGAGCGCGCGTGGGCCCTTCCTCGATGAGCTTCCCGTTGAGCATGAATGCGGTTTCGTCGGAGACCCGCGCCGCCTGCTGCATATTATGCGTCACGATGGCCACGGTGACGCTGCTTTTGATTTCGAGCACCAGCTCCTCGATCTTGGCCGTGGCCGTGGGATCGAGGGCGGAGGCGGGCTCGTCGAGGAGCAGAACCTCGGGCTCCACGGCCAGGGCGCGCGCGATGCAGAGGCGCTGCTGCTGCCCGCCGGAGAGGCCGAGGGCCGAGCGATTCAGCCGGTCCTTCACCTCCTCCCACAGCGCTGCCCGCCGGAGCGCGGATTCCACGATCTCCTCGAGCTTCCGGCGGCTCGAGATGCCCTGGAGCCTGGGCCCGTAGGCCACGTTCTGGAAGATCGACATCGGGAACGGATTCGCGCGCTGGAACACCATCCCGACCCGGCGCCGGAGCGCGACCAGGTCGGTCGAGGGGCCGAGCACGTCCTGGCCGTGGAAGAGGATCGATCCGTCGTAGCGGACGGGCGGGAAGAGGTCGTTCATCCGGTTGAAGCACCGGAGGAGCGTCGACTTTCCGCAACCCGACGGGCCGATGATCGCGGTGATCCGATTCACCCCGATCGCGAGGTCCACCCCATTGAGCGCGTGGTGCGCGCCGTACCAGAGCGACAGGTTCTGGGTCTTGAGAACCGGTTCCATCGCGATGGCTGGCGCTGCCTGAGCGTTCATGGACGGCTCCGGGTGCTGAAGCGGTGGCCCCGCCTTCGGGGCGGCTGGGTTCGGCCTGACGTTGAGTAGCGCGGTCCGTGCCATGCCTTCATGCTATTCGAGCTCCGACGCTCGCCCATGTCGAACTTGTTACGATCCGGTTACGCCACACCGGCGCCCCCCACCGGTGCCGGCCCGCCCGGCCCGGCCACCGGGATCTCGACCCAGAAGGTGCTCCCCTCCCCGGCCTTGCTCTCGACCCCGAGCTTTCCCCCGTGGAGCTGGATGACGTGCTTCACGATCGAGAGCCCGAGCCCCGTTCCCCCCTGGTCGCGTGAGCGGCCCCGGTCGACCCGGTAGAACCGCTCGAAGAGGCGCGGGAGATGCTCCTCGGAGACACCGCGGCCCGTGTCGATCACGAGCAGGCGGACCAGGTCTCGTCCGACCGGCTCGACCCTGAGGGTGATCGACCCCGCCTCCGTGTACTTGACCGCGTTGTCGAGAAGGTTGCGAAGCGCGAGCTCGAGCCGCTTCCGGTCCACCCGCGCGTGCACGCCGGGGCGCGCCTCCACCAAGACATCGAGCCCGCGGCGCGCGGCCAGCTCCGTGAACGTGGCGCCGAGGTCGCGCGCGACCACGCCCAGGTCCCAGTCCTTGAGCTCGAGCGGCGCGTCCGGGCGCTCCAGGTCGGCCAGCTCGAGCAGGTCGACCACGAGCGCCTCGAGCCGCGAGGCCTGATCGCGGATGGTCTCGACGAAGCGCACGCGATGCGACTCGTCGTCGAGCGCGCCGCCCAGGAGGGTCTCCGCGTAGCCGCGGATCGATGTGAGCGGCGTGCGCAGCTCATGCGAGGCGTTGGCGACGAACTCGCGCCGGAGCGCGGCCATCGCCTTCTCGGGTCCCAGGTCCTCGACGCTCAAGAGAAGCGACTCGGGGGTGGATCCATCGGCGCCGACCGGCGTGACGCGGGCCTCGTACTCCCGGCGTCCGCCGCGATAGAGCGTCACGTCGCGCACGAGCCCGCGCCCGCGGCGCAGGGCGTCGAGCGCGATCTGCTCGAGCGCGGGCTGTCTCGCGGCGAAGAGCCGCACCTCGCCCGGCGGCGGCGTGAGCCCCATCATCTCCCAGAAGAGCGTGTTCGCGTGACGGATGGTGAGATCGGTCTCGAGGAGCGCGAGGCCCAGCGGCAGGTGTCCGAGGATCGACTCGCCGGCATCGCGCTCCGCGCGCAGCTCGAGCACGCGCGCGTTGTGCCTCGCCGCGAGGTCATTGAGCGCGCGCGCGAGCTGCCCCACTTCATCGTGCTCGTCGACGGGAGCGAGGGTGGCGAGATCGCCCCCGGCCTGCGCCTCGGCGCTCTCGGCGACCGTCGCGAAGCGTTGGTCCAGCGACCGGAAGGAGAGAGATCCGACGACGAGCGCTGCGCCGAACAGGACGAGAGGTAACGCGATCGCGGCAGCGAGGCCCGCCCGGAGCGCGCCCGGCATGAGCCACGCGGTGAGAAGGGCGGCGGCGACGAACGCGAGCGCGAGCCTCGTGAACGGCTTCCGCGTGAGCGAGCGCACGTCCAGAGCGTACACCGACGGCGCGTTCGCGGTGGGGCTTATCCCTTCGGCAGCTCGGCCGAGTAGCCGACGCCGGTGACGGTGCGGATGAGCGAGGCTTCCTTTCCCAGCTTGGCCCGGAGGCGGCGCACGTGGACGTCCACCGTCCGCGTCTCGCCGAAGTAGCCGAGACCCCAGACCTTGTCGAGGAGCTGCTCGCGCGTGAAAACGCGGCCGGGACGCTCGAGCAGGTACTCGAGCAGGCGGTACTCGGTCGGCGTGAGCCGAAGCTCGCGCTCGTTCATGAAGACCTGGTGCCGCTCGCGGTCGAACCGGAGCGGGCCGATCTCCGTGGGCGCGATCCGCTCCTCGCCGCGCGTCCGCCGGAGGATCGCGCTCACGCGCGCGACGAGCTCCTTCGGCGAGAAGGGCTTGGTCAGGTAATCGTCGGCTCCGTGCTCGAAGCCGACGAGCTTGTCCATCTCGGTGCCGCGCGCGGTGAGGATGAGAACCGGCAGCGTGCGCGTGCGCGGCTCCGACCGGAGCGCGCGGAGCACTTCCAGACCGCTCTTGTGCGGGAGCAGGAGATCGAGGACGAGGAGATCGGGGGGCGACTGGAACACCCGCTCGAGCCCCGATTCGCCGTCGCGCTCGGAGAGAACGCGGTATCCCTCGCGCGCCAGGTTGTAGCTCACCAGCTCGCAGATTTCAGGCTCGTCGTCGATGACCAGGATCGTCGAGCGCGCGGTCGTCGGCACCTTGGCCCCGTGTCGAACAGCGGGTCGTCGTGAGATCGACGTCGGGAAGTTTACCATGCACGCGAGGCTACGGCCGGGCGGTTACCGCGGTGCGACGGGAACGTGTCCATCGTGTAACGGAGAGCCGAGCGCCGCCGACGTGTGGCACACTCTATCCCCGTGCGTCCGCCCCGGCTCGCGCTCGTCCTCGCCCTCGCGCTCGTGCTCCGGCTCGTGCACGTGGGCGCGCCGATCCTCGGCGTCCACTCCTGGCGCCAGGCGGACACCGCGGCGATGGCGCGGAACTTCCACGAGAACGGATACCGGTTCCTCCATCCGCAGGTCGACTGGGGTGGCTCGGGGCCGGGGTACGTGGAATGCGAGCTTCCCGCGTTTCCCTTCGCGGTTGCCCTGGCGTACGGCGTATTCGGTCCGTCCGAAGCCTGGGGTCGCCTGCTCGCCGCGCTTCTCTCGACGCTGACGGTCTACCTTCTCTATCGCCTCGCGCGCGACGCCTATGGCGACGAGCGGGCGGCGCTCGCGGCGGCGTTCGTGCTCGCCGTGCTCCCCCTCTCGGTCTTCTACGGCCGCGCGTTCATGCCCGAGCCCGCGATGCTCTGCGCCAGCGTGGCAGCCCTCCACGCGTTCGACCGGTGGACCGCGACCGGGAGGCGCCGGTGGTACGTGCTCGCCGCGGTGGCGACCGCGATGGCCGCTCTCCTCAAGCTCCCCTGCCTCTATCTCGGGCTTCCGCTCCTGTATCTCGCCTGGCGCGCGTGGGGCGCCGGGTTCGTGCGGCGGCCGGCGTTGTGGCTCTTTGCCGTGCTCGTCCTGGTTTCGGTCGCGCTCTGGTATGCGCACGCGCACGAGCTCTACCGACACGGGGGCGTGACGTTCGGGATCTGGGGGTACGGCTCCGACAAGTGGGGGAACTGGGGACTCGTCGCGAGCTGGGACTTCTGGAACGGCGTCCTTCTCCGAAGCCTCGCGGAGCGCCAGCTCACCTGGGCCGGCGTCCCGCTCGCCGTCGCCGGATTGCTCCTGCCGCGCGTCGGTCGCCGGGGAGGGCTCGTGGACTGGTGGCTCGCCGCGCTCGGCGTCTACCTGATCGTCGTGGCGCGCGGAAACCACGTGCACGAGTACTACCAGCTCCCGTTCCTCCTACCGCTCTCGATCGCGATGGGACGCGCGATCGCGGCCGCGTTCGCGCCCGGCGACCGCCGGGCGGTCCGCGCCGGAGTGGCGACAGCGCTCGTGGCGGGGATGCTCGTCCTGAGCGGCACGAGGCTCACATCGTACTGGCGCCGGGAAGAGCCCCCGCGGTCCGCGCTCCACCGGCTGGCGCTAGCGGTTGACCGGCAAACCCGTCCCGGCGCGCGCATCGTGGCGCTGGATCAGGGGAATCCGACGCTCCTTTACCTGGCCCACCGGAAGGGATGGCATGCGCGCTCCGAGGACCTCGCCCCCGCCACCCTCCAGGCACGCGCGGCCGAGGGGGCGGGCTACGCCGCCGGCCTGAGAGAGGACCTCCGCGGCTCGACGGCGATCGAGGACGCCGTCCGCGCGGGGGTCGGGCGCGACCTCCTGCACTCCGATCCCGACGCGTTCCTGCTCCAGCTCACGCCTCCCCGCGCGGGCGGAACCGACGGCGACTGAATCTCTTGGATTGACTTGGCCCCGTCCGCTCGGGTAAATTCCGGCGTTCTCATTTCATCATCGCGCATCGGCTTTGGGGGTAGGGCGTGACACCGAGCGACCGCCGCAAGCTATTCGGAACGCTGATCGGACTGGCCATTTGCATCTGGGCGCTCTGGCCGACCTTCCAGTTCTACGCCTTGAGCCCGGCCCAGCGCCGGGAAGTGCTCCAGGCCCGGCCCGCGTCGGCCACCAACGACGTCGAGCGCGAACGCCTCACCAAGATGGCCAAGCTCCGTGACGGCGCGATCAAGCTCGGCCTCGACCTCCAGGGAGGCATGTACCTCCTCCTCGAGGTGGACAAGTCGAAGCTGGGCCCGGCCGAGGCGAAGAACGCCGTCGATCAGGCCATGCAGATCATCCGCAACCGAATCGACCAGTTCGGCGTGGCGGAGCCCACCATCCAGAAGCAGGGCGACAACCGCATCCTGGTCCAGCTCCCCGGCCTCCTCGACCAGGGGCGTGCCAAGGAGCTGATCGGACAGACCGCGCTCCTCGAGTTCAAGATCGTCAAGACGGACGACGAGGCGCACGCGCTCTTCAACCGCATCGACGGCTACTTCGCGCGGAAGATGGGCGGCGCGGCCGCCGACTCCAGCGGGCCCGACTCCCTCCGTCATCCGTTCACCGGCCGCTTCCTCACCGTCGCCCAGGGATCCGAGAGCTTCGCCCTCGCGTCCGAGGTCGCGGCGATCGACTCCATGCTCACCTCGCTCCGGGCCGACTCCACGTTCACGATGGACGCGGCGATCGCCTGGGATTCGCACGAGACGGAGCTCCAGGGGCGTAGCGGGCGGAACCTCTACGTGCTCGACAAGGAGCCGCAGATGAAGGGGACCGAGGTCGCCAGCGCGCAGATGCGCCTCGACCTCGACCAGGAGCGCCCCGGCTCGCCCGGCGTCTCTTTCAACCTCACCAGCAAGGGGGGCGCGGTCTTCGCCGACATCACGTCGCGGAACGTGCAGCGCCGCCTCGCCATCGTCCTCGACAATCGCGTGCAGTCGGCGCCGAACATCCGCGAGCGGATCCCCGGCGGCCACGGCTCGATCACGGGCTCGTTCACCGAGGAGGAGGCGCAGAACCTCTCCATCGTGCTCCGCTCGGGCGCGCTTCCCGCCCCGGTCAACATCGTCGAGGAGCGCTCGGTGGGCGCCTCGCTCGGACAGGATTCCATCGAGAAGGGCGTGCGCGCCGGCGCGGTGGGCACCCTCCTCGTCGTCATCTTCATGGTCGTCTACTACCGGCTGTCGGGACTCGTCGCCGTGACCGCGCTCCTCCTCAACATCATCGGCCTCCTCGCGGCGATGGCTGGTTTCCACGCCACGCTGACGCTGCCCGGCATCGCGGGCATCGTGCTCACGATCGGTATGGCCGTGGACGCGAACGTGCTCATCTTCGAGCGCATCCGCGAGGAGCTCCGCAACAAGCGGACCGTGCTCAACGCGATCGACATGGGCTACTCGCGCGCGTGGCGCACCATTCTGGACGCGCACGTGACGACGCTCCTCTCGGCGGTCGCCCTCATGTCCTTCGGCACCGGCCCCATCCGCGGGTTCGCGATCACGCTCTCGATCGGCCTCATCATCAACATGATCACCGCCGTCTTCGTCTCGAAGATGATCTTCGACGCCTGGTCGCTCCGGCGGAAGGTCAGCACCATCAGCATTTAGCTAAGGAGAACCGGTGCTCGAAATCCTTCATGGCGTGAATGTCGACTGGATGGGCAAGAGGCACATCGCCTACTGGATTTCCGGCATCTGCGTCCTCATCTCCATCGTCTCCCTGATCATGCACGGCGGTCCGCGCTACGGCGTCGACTTCACGGGTGGAACCCTGGTCGAGCTCCAGGTCACCCCGCCCGTTCCGGTCGACAACGTCCGGCGCGCGGTGGATCAGGCCGGCTTCACCGGATCGGAGATCCAGTCGCTCAACATCCCCGGCCAGTACCTGGTGCGCATCGGCCTGACCGAGATCCATCACGTCGATCCCGCCCCGCGCGTCCGTGAGGCGGTGGCCGTCACCAATCCCGGCTCGACCGTCGAGATCCGGAAGGTCGAGACCGTGGGGCCCCGCGTCGGAGGCGAGCTTCGCGGAAGCGCCCTCAAGGCGATCTTCCTCGCGCTCGGCTTGATCCTGGTCTACGTGGCCTTCCGGTACGACTGGCGCTACTCGCTCGGCGCGGTGGTCGCGCTCTTCCACGACGTCTTCATCGCCCTCGGCGCCGTCTCGCTCACGAACAAGGAAGTCACGCTCACGATCGTGGCCGCGCTCCTCACGATCGCCGGCTTCTCCATCAACGACACCATCGTGGTCTTCGACCGGATCCGGGAGCGCAAGCAGACGCTCCGACGCGAGCATCCGGCCAAGGTCATGAACATCGCGGTCAACGAGACGCTGAGCCGCACCATCATCACGTCGTTCACGGTGTTCCTCACCGTGCTCGCTCTCTACCTCCTCGGGGGCGAGGTGCTCCACGACTTCTCGTTCACGCTTCTCGTCGGGATCGTGTTCGGCACCTATTCCTCCGTCTACGTGGCTAGCGGTCTCGCCCTCGACACTCAGCTCTATCTCGAGGGCGAGGGGCTCCGCCGCAGGCAGGCTCCGGCCCCGACCAAGACCGCGAAGACGCGCGGGTAAGGGCGCCGGGCTCCGCCGCGCCGCGCGCGGTACGGAGGATCGCAGCATGGCTCGACCGCGAACCGCCCTTGGGTTGGGCGCTGCCACGCTCGCAGCGATCTTGGTGGCCGTCTGTCCCCCGGCCGCACGGTCTGCCCGCGCCGAGGAAGCTCCCCCGCCCGCCGAGACGGCACCTCCGGCCATCGGGGACTCCCCGCTCAAGCTCTTCGCCGCGGTAGAGGAGGCGTGGATCGCGTCCGACGCCGAGCGCCTGGCCGACATGGTGGACACCACCGTCGTGCGCATCACCCTCGACCCCGGCACCACGCCGACCTCGGCGGTCACGCGCAACGCCGCCCTCTTCCTCTTCCGGGACCAGCTCCGGCTCGTGAAGACGCTGTCCTTCCGCGTGACGCGGATGGAGATCGCGCAGAAGGCAAAGCCGACGGCGACCGCCACCGCGCTGTGGAGCGCGGACTGGGGCGGCCGGCGCGGTGTGCGGGATCTCAAAGTGGCCTTCGTCGCGGTGCCCGTCGGGAGCCGCTGGGTTCTGACCGAGGTTCGAGCCAACGACTGATCCTTCTTCCCCCGACTCCCTAGGTCGACCGTGTCCGACTCCCGCTCCGAGCACACAACCGCCGACGTCCTCTACGCCTCCGATCTCCACGGGCACACGGGTCTCTATCGCGAGCTCCTCGAGACCGCGTGGCGCCTTCGCGTCCGCGCGGTGATCCTGGGGGGCGATCTCGCCCCGCACGCGGACGTCGCGGCGCAGCGCCGGTTCTACGAGGAAGTGCTCGTGCCGCTCCTTCGCGACTACCGCGGGAAGCCGGGCGCGGCGGAGATCTTCCACATCCCCGGGAACGACGACTGGAAGGCCTCCCTCACGCCGCTCTTGGAGTCCTCGCTCCCCGGCATGCACGCGATCCACGGACGGGTGGTCCCCTTCCTCGACCACGGGTTCATCGCGGGGCTGG
>DATEOQ010000204.1:0-2115 GCA_035273905.1 Candidatus Eiseniibacteriota bacterium
ACCCAAGGATCGCCGGGAGCGACCACGAATCCGTCCGCGTCGCGTCCGCCTTCGTCGGCGCCGACGATCGTCCGTCCGTGGACCTGATGCAGCATCACGGGTCCACCCTCGGGCACTTGAGCGGCCGCACGAAGCCGGCGCCGGTTCTCACGCACCGCCGCTTCGTCGTCCCCCACGCCGAGGCTCAAGTTGAGGGACGCGTACGGGCCCACGCTCACGCCGCCGACGCGCGTGGCCATGCCGAACCACGCCGTCGCGGGGAACCACCCCGCGGTGGGACGCCAGAAGGGAACCGTATCCACGCTCGAAACTCTGGCGGGCTCGCGCGCATCGCGCAAGCTCTTTGCACGCTCCTCGTCGCGGCGGGATGCGCGCACGCGCCGTCGCCATCGTCATCCGGCGCGTCGGGGACCGCCGCGGCCGCGGCCCGCGACCGCTTCCTCCTGTCGTTCGCCGTGACCGAGCCCGCGACGCGCGGGGCGGGCATGCTCTCCGTCCACGCGGGAGCCTACAGCCGCGCCGGGATGAACACGCGCTGGGCCTCCGTACGGGACAGCGTGGCCATCGTGGCGTACGTCGGTCCGGTGCGGGCGATGGACGCGGTTCTCATAGGCGACTCGGCGTTCGTGGCGCTCCGGCCGTACGCGCTCGCGCTGTCGGGAGCGGTGCCCAAAGGAGAGGGACTCGGTGCCCGCGGGCTCCGGTTCCTCGCGAGGCCCTGGGACTTCAGCCCGCCGTGGGTTCGCCAGTCGATCGAACGCGCGCGCGTCGAGCCCATCGAAGGTGGAGGATGGCGACTGTCGGGGCAGTTCAAGGAGGCGGACGTCACGCACGACTTCGTCCTCGACCTGAACGACAAGTCGGAGCCCCAGAGGCTCCGGATCCAACACGACGGCGACGAGCGGAGTCTCGCGCTCGTGCGGTATGGTCCCATCCGGCGCTTCGACATCGGACGGCGCCCGCAATGGGTGGAGTGGACGCGTGGAACCACGAGGGCGCGACTGGACATCGAGGAGCATGAGCGGGCGAAGCTGGCTTCCATCTGGCATGCTCCGCCCCCGGATCCCGACTGGACGGTCTTGAGCCTGGACGACCCGCGGGGGCGCGAGCTCCTGCACCGGCTTCTCGGAGTGATCGACGAGGTGACGCCATGAAGCGAAGCGCGTGGGTGTTGATGACGGCGGTGGCGGTGCTTGCGCTCGGCGCGTCCACGGGGCCGAGGAGGGCCTCGGGGTCGGACCCGGCGGCCGAAGTGCGGGCCATGGCGCGGGCGCTCCTCGACGCGCCGGAGGTGATGTCGGACGTCGTGCTCGAGCGGAGCGATCCCTTCGGGGGCGATCCGGACGTGGAGCGGGGGAAGCTCTGGTACCTCCCGGGGCGGGGCATCCGGCTCAAGTCGAGCCAGACCCACGGGCACGATATGGTCGTCGACCGCGACAAGGAGAAGTTCTACCTCTACAGCCCGAACGAGAACGTGATCTACCAGGCGCCGTTCGACAAGGCGCCCGCGCGGATCCGGAAGCTGATCGAGTATCCCGATCGCCTTCTCGACAAGAACCTCCGCGCGGTGGAGCAGTCGAGGACGATCCAGGGACGGTCGCGGCGCGGCTATCAGATCCTCTCCACCGGGCTCGGGGACAGCCTGACCTCGGTGGCGATCTGGGTCGCTCCCGATCCCACGACCCGGCAGCTCCACTGGCTCTCGATCTCCACCCCCGCTGATTCGCTCCTGATCGAGCTGCGTGCGCTCACCATCCGGAAGAAGGCGGAGCCCGGGCACCTCACGCTGAGCGCCCCGGCGAGCGCGACCGAGCAGCCGCTCGATCCCCGGGAGATGCTCGGGCGGGAATCCCGTTGACGCTTCGCTGACACGCTGTTAGCTTGCGGCCGTGGCCACACTGGTCGCAGCGTCACCGGTGATCGTCCCCAGCGATCTTGACGGTCGAGGTTGAGACACCCGTGTCCCCGGCTCTCATAGCGTATGTAGCCGTCATCGTCTCGGGCGGCGTCGCGCTCCTCGCGTTCTCGCTTCCCGAGTTCCTGCATCTCGGTCTCCTCGCGATCACGGCGTGGATCGTCGTGAGCTTGCTCGCGGAGAGCCTCTGGATCCCCACG
>DATEOQ010000205.1:0-6489 GCA_035273905.1 Candidatus Eiseniibacteriota bacterium
GCTCCCCCTTGGGCGAGCGCGCGGGAACCCCCGCGGCTTCGAGAAAAGCCGCCCACGGATATCCAGGAGCCGTCGCGGCGAGCTTCGAGATCGTCAGCGGATTGTAGGTCTTGTCCGCATCGCGACGATCGGCCGCCGGCCAGTGCGCGGTCGCGATCTCCTTCTCGAGCGCGAAGACGGCCGTCGCGCGGGTCGGCGCATCCGCGCGTCCCGCGATCGCGAGCATGCGCGCCAGATAGTCCTGATAGGCCTTGCGCGCGGTGTCGAGCGGGGCATCGTCCTTCAAGTAGTAGTCCCGATCGGGAAGTCCCAGCCCCGCTTGCGTCAGCCGGACCACGTACGCGTCGGGATCCTTGTCGTCGACCTGGATGCGCATCGCGAACGGACCGTCGCTCCGGAGCGAGGGGTCCCCCAGAATCCGCGCCACGTCCTCGAGCGACGCCGCGGCGTTGATGCGCGCGAGATCCGCGGCAGCCGGCTGGAGCGCGGAGGACTCGATCTGCGTCGTGTCCATATAGGCTTCGTACAGATCGCGGAGCTTCTTCTCTTCCTCGGTCAGGTTGGTCCGGCCGTGCAGCTCCACGAAGATCGCCTTGAGCCGCTCGTCGTTTCGGATGATGAGATCGAGGAAGGTGCCCGCCGCGGAGCGGTCCGGCGGGATCTGCGCGGTCTTGAGCCAGCCCCTGTTGACGTAGGTGAAGAAATCGGCGCCCGGTTTGACCGTCGGGTCGACGTAGTCGATCGCGACGCCCCAGGGCGGGACCACGGGGGTGGCCTTGGACGGCGCGGCGACTGCGAGAGCCGGGGTGCTCAGGGCACCGGCGAGGATCGAGGCGAGGATTGCATGGCGCAACCGCATGGTCGCCGAGGCTAGCAGGGTCCGCCCCGCGAGGCAACGCCAGGTAGCCCCGGTCGTCCCGAATCGGTACTCTCCATGCTCCGATCCAAGATCGAACAAACGTGCCAGGCGGATGATGGAGGTCCACGGGTGGAGCAGCCAGCAAAGCCGGAGAAACGTCCCAATCGAAGCGCGATCGTGCGGCGGATCATCCTGCTGGTCCTTCTCCTGGGCGGCGGCGTCGCCATCTGGAAGTGGACCCACCGACGTGAGGACTACGTAGGCGGCGACGTCCAGACGACCGGAACCATCGAGGCCGTGCAGGTGCGTCTGGGATTCCAGGTCGGCGGCAGGATCGCGGACATCCCGGTCACCGAGGGGATGCGGGTCCAGCCCGGGATGATCGTGGCCACGCTCGACGCGAGCGACCTCCAGGTGCAGCTTTCGATGGCGCAAGCCGCGCTCGCCTCCGCGCGGGCCAACGTCGCGCAGGCGCGCGCGACCCGCGATCGGGCCGCGCTCGAGATGTCGCGGGCCAAGACGCTCCTCCAGAGCGGCTATGCCACGCCGCAGCAGATGGACACCGCGGGGACCGCGTACAAGGTCGCGGTCGCGCAGGTCCAGGCCGCCGATGCCCAGGTGCGGCAATCGCAGAGCTCGATCGCCCAGGCGCAGCTCCAGCTCACCTACGCGGTCCTACGCACGCCAGAAGGCGGTGAGGTCGCCGAGCGCATCCACCTTCCCGGCGAGATCGTCACGTCGGGCGCGCCGGTCGTCGCCATCGCCGAGACCGACACGGTCAAGGTGCACGCCGCCGTGGACGAGACACGAGTCGGTGCCGTCCGCCCGGGCGACCGGGCGCTCATCAAGGTGTACACGTTCAACAACCGGATCTTCCCCGGCGTCGTGACCGACATCCAGCCATCGGGCGAGTTCGCCACCAGGAAGGACTGGGGCGCGCAGCGACGGGACATCCGGACCTTCGACGTGACGGCGCGCGTGCCGAATCCCGAGCACCTCCTCAAGGACGGCATGACCGCGGAGGTCACGCTGGTCGTGAGTGCGCCGGTGAGGGTCGAGGCGGAACGGTGATCGCCCCCGAGGGCATTTCCACCTCCGAGCCCGCGATCGTCGTCGAGCACCTCACCAAGCGCTTCGGCGACTTCACGGCGGACGACGATCTCACCTTCACCGTGTACCGCCGCGAGATTTTCGGCATCCTGGGCCCGAACGGCGCGGGCAAGAGCACGCTGATCCGCATGCTCAACACCCTTCTCCCGCCCACCTCGGGGCGCGCGGTGGTGGTGGGACACGACGTGGTCACCAAGACCACCGAGGTGCGCGGCGAGATCGGTGTGATCCCGCAGGCGAACACGGTCGACGGCGATCTCACGGCGTGGGAGAGCCTCGACCTCTACGCCCGCTTCTATGGCATGGGACGCCGCGAGCGTCACGAGCGGGCCAAGGAGCTCCTGAACGCGGTGGGCCTCTGGGACTGGCGCGACAAGATCGCGGGGACGTACTCCGGGGGCATGAAGCGGCGGCTCGAGATCGCGCGCGGGCTCATCCACCGCCCGCGCGTCTTCTTCCTCGACGAGCCCACCACGGGTCTCGATCCGCAGAGTCGCCGCGTGATCTGGGAGCTCCTCGAGCGGCTCCGGGAGCAGAGCGATCTCACGATCCTGATCTGCACCCATTATATGGACGAGGCGGACCGTCTCTGCGACCGGCTCGCCATCGTGGATCACGGCAAGATTGCGGCGCTAGGAACACCGCGGGATCTCAAGGCGAGCGTGCCCGGGCAGGACATCCTCACGGTCACGTACCAGCACGACGTCGACAACGCGCTGCTGGACGCACTGAAGGCGTTGCCGGAGATCAAGGAGGCGGCGCGCGAGGATCCACACACCGCCCGTCTCATCCTCGTCGGGGACACGGTGCCGCTCGACGGCATCACCGAGAGCTCACACAAGCTCGGGAACAAGGTGCGGACGCTCTCGCTCCTCGAGCCCACGCTCGAGGACGTCTTCATCCACTACACGGGCCGCGGTCTCAGAGACACGGCGAGCGAGGAGTACCAGGGCTACAAGGTCCCCTCGATGATGCGCTGATGAAACACTTCAGCCTGAGCCGCTGCCTCGCCGTCGCCGAGCGCGACCTCCGCCGATTCCGGCGGAACAGCAAACTCATGATTCCCATGGCGCTCATGCCGATCATCTATCTCGTCATCCTCGGGAAGTCGATGGGCGGAGATCTCCACAACCTCCCAGTCGCCGTCGTGGTGCAGGATCACGGCGCGGCGTCGGCGGAAGTCCTGAACCGGCTCGTGACCATGGCCCAGAGTCGCGAGCTATTTCAGCTCTCGAGCGAGCCGGACCCGAACACCGCGGTGCGGGAGCTACGGCAGGGGAGATACAAAGGCGTGGTCATCCTGCCTCCCGGGTTCAGCGAGCACTACGCGCGCGGAGAGCCGGCCCAGCTCGGCGTGGTGGTGGACAACACGGACAACACGGCGGCGAGCGTGATCGTGCAGGAGCTGCGGGGAGCGTTCCTGGGCGTGAACACCACGCTCCGCACCGTGTCTTCGGCGCCGGTCTTCCCCGGCGTTCAGGTGGAGCGGGTGGACGTGTACGGGCACAAGGAGTTCATGCAGTACCTGGTGCCCGGCGTGATCGCGCTCGCGCTCTTCTTCGTGGCCATGCTCGCGGGCGGCATCATCTTGGTGGACGATCGCGCGAGGGGCATCCACGAGGGCTACTTCGTGACGCCGCTCTCCTCGCTCGACCTCGTGCTCGGGCTCACGATCTCCGCGGTGTCGCTCAGCATGATCATCGGGACGATCGTGCTCGTTGCGTCCATTGTGATCGCGCGGCTCCCGATCATCGGCGGCCTCCAGACCATCCTCATGACCGAGGCGGCCGTCTTCCTCCTCGGCCTCGGGCTCATCCTCTTCATGTTCACGCTCATGGCCCGCGTGTCGAACCCCATGACACCGCGCGCGCTCTTCGGAATCCTGAACGTGGTGACGTTCTTCCCGAGCGGCGCCCTCTACCCCACCGAGAGCTACCCCGCCTGGCTCAACGCGATCTCGATGGCCTTCCCCATGCGGTACGCGGTGCACGCGCTCCGGAATCTGCTGCTGAAGGGGGTGGGATTTGGCGCCGTGGCTCAGGACTTCGCGGTGATGGCGGCCTTCGCGGGAATCATGCTCGTGCTCGCGTCGACCATGTTCAAGCGGACCCTGTAGGGGCGCCGCGCCCTAGCGAAACCACAGATCGAACCCAAGGACGCCCGCGTACAGCGTGGACTCCCCGATGATGACGTTGCCTTGGTACTTCGACTCTAGGATCCGGTCGGCGCGGGCTTCCAGACGAAGGCGACCGGCACCGTCGGCCAGCGGAATCCCAACACCAACTCCGCCCCCCACCATGCCCGACGTAGCTGGCCTCAACTCACCTCCAGCGATGTTGAGGATTCCCGCGCCCGCGGTCACGAAGGGGCGCAACGACCCCTTGCCGAAGTTGTACTGGAAATTGCCGCCGAGGCGAAGGACGCGGGCGCTCTCGTCGCCCTGCCACGTGGCGTCGTAGCCGACGTCAAAAAAGGCCTCACCGCCCGTGTCCTCCAGGGAATAGCTCAATCGGAGTCCCGGTCGCAGCGAGGAGAGCGTGCTGGAGGGGCCACCGATTCGGGTCGTGGACTCACCTGACCCCACGGGATCGAGCACCGTGCCACCGACATTGGCCCCTACACCCCACATGGCGGATGCGGGCGTGGCCAGGAGGGACGCGAAAACGACCAGGGAAGCGATCACGATCCTGCCGCCCATTCGTGCGTGGCGGGATTCCGACTCGACCACGTTCACGCGCGTGATCACTTGAACCACAGGTCGAAGCCCGCGCCGATCTGAATCACCGTCGCCTCGCCGATCACCGGGAAGCCGTTGTCGTCCGCGTTGTCGAGCTTGTCCATGCGCGTCTCGACGCGAATCCGGCCCGCCCCCTGGCTCACCGGGAAGCCCACGCCGAACCCGCCGCCGAACGTCATGGAGGTCGCGCCCAGGTCTTCACCGCCAGCGTCGAATCCCTCGTGGAACATGCCCACCCCGAACGTCACATACGGACGCGGCGAGCCTGACATCGTGAAGTTGTATTGGTAGTTTCCGGCAAGGCGGAACGTGCTCAGGTGGTCGCCGTCGGCCGACTGGCGGTCGTAGCTCAGGTCGAGGAATCCCTCATGGGTCATCTTCGCACCGCCGGCGTAGCTCACGCGGAGTCCGGGGCGGATCGAGGAGAAAGCGTTGGCCTGGGTCGGCACGCCGAACATGGTCACGTCATCGCCGGGTCCGTCCGGATTGTGGATGGTGAGGCCCATGTTGGCGCCGACGCCCCATGTGGCGAGGGCGGGCTGGGTCATGGCGACGATGCAGGAGAGGACGAAGACGACGGTCAGGAAGGAACGCATGGGAACCTCCTCGGGTGAGCGGCCGGGTCAGGCCATGTGGTAGCGGCTCGGTAAATCCTCCGGTTTCGATACGGACAGGCCCAAATCTTTGAGCAGTCCGTCGCTCACGGAATAGATCCATCCGTGAACGGTGAGGGAACGCCCCGCGCGCCAGGCGTCCTGGACGATGGTGGTGCGGCAGACGTTCGCGACCTGCGCTGCCACGTTCAGCTCGCAGAGCCGGTCCGCGCGCGCGCCCTCGTCGGCGATCGTATCGAGCTCGTCTCGATGCGCGGCGTGGACGTCGCGGATGTGGCGGAGCCAGTTGTCGATCAATCCCAAGGGCTGCGTCTGCAGCGCGGCCACCACGCCGCCGCAGCCGTAGTGCCCGCAGAGGATGATGTGCCGCACGCCGAGCACCTCGATCCCGTACTGGAGCACGCTCAGGCAGTTCATGTCCGTGTGAACGACGACGTTCGCGACATTGCGGTGGACGAAGACCTCGCCCGGTTGCTTCCCGATGATGCGGTCCGGCGGGAGGCGGCTGTCGGAGCAGCCAATCCAGAGCAGCTCAGGCCGCTGCTGGTGCCGCAACCGCTCGAAGAACTCGGGCTCTCGCTCGCGCATGCGCGCGGCCCACTGCCGGTTGGCTTCGAAGCATTCCTCGAGGTCGCTCATGGGGCGCAGTGTAGCCCACTCATTTCGCCGTTGGCCATAGGCCGTGTATCGGTTTACCGTCCTCGGATGGTCCGGCCACACCGGCCCGGGCGCTGAAAGGGGGGCTTCATGCTGTCGTCCCTGATCGAGCGGTACTGGTGGATCCCGCTCCTTCGCGGGCTCGCCGCGATCCTGTTCGGCATCGTCGCGCTCGCCATGCCGGGCATCACGCTCGCCTCGCTCATCCTCGTGTTCGGCGTCTGGCTCCTGATCGACGGCGTCTTCACGATCTTCCACGCCTTCAGTGGCCGGAGAGAGACCTCGCGGTGGTGGGTGATGCTCCTCGAAGGCCTGCTCGCGGCCGCGCTCGGAATCTACGCGCTCCGGGCCCCCGGGCTGGCAGCCATCACGCTCCTCTTCTACATCGCGGGATGGGCCATTCTGAGCGGAATCGTCCGGATCGCCCTCGCGTTCACCCTGAGGCGGGAGATCCGCGGCGAGTGGTGGCTCATCCTGGGCGGCTTCGCGTCGGTTCTCTTCGGCCTGATCAT
>DATEOQ010000206.1:0-2077 GCA_035273905.1 Candidatus Eiseniibacteriota bacterium
CGGTCCCCGCGCTCGGGACGATGCCGCGTCCGGGTGGAGTGCGCGTCCTCATCGCGAGGATCGCGCCCGTGCTCCTGCCGCTCGCCACGCTCTGCTTCTGCCTGGCGGCCGCGCGCCCGCAGGCCGGGCGCGAGATGCGGCAGGTGGTGAGCGAGGGGATCGATATCGTGCTTGCCATCGATCAATCCGGCAGCATGCGGTGCGAGGACTTCCGCCCGCAGAACCGCCTCTACGTGGCGAAGCAGGTCGCGAAGCAGTTCCTCCGGGGCCGGTCGCAGGACCGGATCGCGCTCGTCGGATTCGCGGGACGGAGCGAGCTCATCTCGCCCCTCACGCTCGACTACGAAGGGCTCGCGAGCCTCATCGACGGACTCGACTTCGGGCAGCTTCCGGACGGCACGGCCGTCGGCGGCGCGATCGCGCAGGGCGCGTACGTGCTGCGCTCCGCCAAGGGAAAGAGCCGCGTCATGATCCTTCTCACCGACGGCATCAACAACGCCGGCCCCGTCGATCCCGTGACCGCGGCGCGCCTCGCGGCGGCGGTGGGCGTGCGGGTGTACGCGGTGGGGGCGGGCACGCTGGGACAGGCCCCCTATCCCATCGACGATCCCGTGCTCGGCCGCCACTACGTGTGGGTCCGCTCCGACGTGGACGAGCCCACGCTCAAGCAGGTGGCGTCCCTCACGGGGGGGCGCTACTTCCGCGCCACCAACGCCGAGCTCCTCTCGCGCGTCTATCACGACATCGACGCGATGGAACCCTCCCAGGTCGAGATGCGTTCGTATACGCGATGGGCCGAGGTGGGTCCCGGCCTCATGGGAGCCGCGGGGGCACTCCTCGCTCTGGACCTTCTCATCGGTGCGCTCCTCCTGCGCCGGTATCCGTAGAGGCCTCGCATGCGCTGGGCGGACCCGGATCGTCTGCAGCTCCTCTGGCTCGTGCCGCTCCTCCTCCTCGCGTGGGGATGGTCGGTCCGCGCGCGACGGAAGACCGAGGAGGCGCTGGGGGACAAGGAATCGCTCCGCAAGCTCACGGGGGATCCGGGGCGTGGCCTCCGCGTCCTTCGCGGCGCGCTCGTGATCGCCGCGGCCGCGCTCGCCGCGGTGGGACTGGCGCGGCCGCAATCGGGTTATCGGCTCGTCACCACCACCTCGACCGGCGCCGACGTCGTCATCGCGCTCGATCTCTCCCGCAGCATGATGGCGCGGGACGCGCATCCGGACCGGCTCGGCGCCGCGGTTCGCGAGATCCACACGATCCTCTCCTCGCTCGAGGGATCGTCGGTTGGTCTCATCGGTTTCGCGGGAACGGGGAAGCTCTTGAGCCCGCTCTCCACCGACTACGACGGCCTCGCGACCATCGTCGAGACGCTCGGCCCCGACGACATCGATCTCCCCGGGAGCGACATCGGAGCGGGGCTCTCGCTCGCGGCGCGGTATCTCCGTCGTCCCACCGACCGTCCGCGCGCGGTGATCCTGATCTCGGACGGCGAGAACCTGAGCGGGGACCCGCGCGCGGGAGCGTCGGCGGTGCGCCAGGCGGGCGCGCGACTCTTCACCATCGGGATCGGCGGCGTCGCCGGCGCCACGATCCCGGTGGTCGATTCCACGGGGACCGTGGTGGGGCAGCGTCGCGGCCCCGACGGCGCGCCCGTGCACACGCGACTCGACGAAGGGCTCCTCCGCGACCTGGCGCGCCGCGCTGGAGGCCGTTACGAGCACGGGGACGGCAGCGGCCAGGCCGCGGTGCGCGCGGCGGACGGCGTGCGGTCTGGAGGCAATCAGGAAGTGCGCGGGCAGACGATCCGCGCCTACGACGACCGGTTCCCCTGGTTTGCCGCTCTCGCCGGCACGCTCCTCCTCGTCGAGCGGGTGATCCCGAGACGGAGGCGCGCGTGAAGACGCGACGGCGGATGCGATCGCAAGTCTGGACGCGGACGGTGCGCGTCCTCGGTCTCGCGCCGTGGCTCCTCCTCGCGCTCGGCGCCTCGGGCGCGATCTACGAGTGGGGCGGCGCCGGAGGACGCGGCATGCGGCAGCTCAAGGAGAAGCATCCGAAGGAAGCCGCGCAGTCGTTC
>DATEOQ010000207.1:0-2648 GCA_035273905.1 Candidatus Eiseniibacteriota bacterium
GGCGTCTACATGGCGCGGCTCACGTCGGACGGGACGACGGTGGATTCGAGGAAGGTCGTGATCCGGTAGAAACGAGCGACGAACGAGCGGGGCCCGCCGATGCTGGCGGGCCTCGACTATTTCCCGGCCTTCACACCCCGCACCATGAGGATGGGGATCTCCGTGAGGTGCCGGAGCGCATTCGCGGTCGTGCCGTGGATGATGTCGCCGATCCCCTTGTGACCGTGGGTGGCCATTGCGATGAGGTCGCACCGCTCCCGCTCGGCGGCGGCCGCGATCTCCTGGGCGGGATCGCCGGCGGCGAGGAGCGCCTCCACCTTGAAGCCGTCGCCTTCGAGGTCCTCCCGCGCCGACGTCAGGTAGGCGCGGTCCTCGCGCATCTCCTCCGATTCGCGCAGATTGAGGCCCTTGATGTTCCGCGCCGCCCATCCGTCGGCCACGTGGACGAGAATGAGCGCCGATCCGCAGAGCTTCGCGAGCGTGCGCACGTGAGCGAGGATGGCCTCGTCGTACGACGAGTGCTCGAGCGGGACCAGGATGCGCTTGTACATCAGTCAGCCCCGCCGCCGCCGAACGTCTGCACGAGCAACCACGCGTTGAGCGAGGCGATCACGATCGCCACCGCGTAGGACAGGACCTTCACCCAGGTCGGATTCACGAACTCCCCCATCTTCAACTTGTCCGATGTGAACTGGACGAGCGGGAAGACCGCGAACGAGAGCTGAAGGCTGAGGATCACCTGGCTCAAGATGAGGAGTCGCGCCGTGCCGCTCTCACCGAACCAGATCGCGGTGATGGCGGCGGGCACGATCGCGATGAGGCGCGTGATGAGCCGCCGGAGCCAGGGGCGGATCCGGATGTTGAGGAAGCCCTCCATCACGATCTGTCCGGCGAGCGTTCCCGTGAGCGTGGAGTTCTGGCCGGACGCCAGGAGGGCGAACGCGAAGACCGCGCTCGCGCCGCCGACCCCGAGGAGCGGCGTCAGGAGCCGGTACGCATCCTGGATCTCCGCAACCTGCGTCTGCCCGCGGGTGTGGAACGTGGCGGCCGCCACGATCAGGATCGCCGCGTTGATGAAGAGCGCGAAGCTCAGGGCGATGGTGGAGTCGATGAACGCGTACTTCACTGCCATCCGCTTGCCCGCCGGCGTCTCCTCGTACCGCCGCGTCTGCACGATGGAGGAGTGGAGGTACAGATTGTGGGGCATCACGGTGGCGCCGAGGATGCCGATCGCGATGTAGAGCTTCTGGTGGTCCGTCAGGATCGACGCGCTCGGGATGAACCCGAGCGCGATGCCCGAGAGGGACGGCTTCGCGATCAGGATCTCGAAAAGGAAGCAGGCCGCGATCGTCCCGATGAGCGCGATGACGAGCGCCTCGACCAGCCGGAACCCCTTGTTCTGGAGATACAGGATCAAGAGCACGTCGAGCGCGGTGATCGCGATCCCCCAGGGAAGCGGGATGTGGAAGAGCAGATTGAGGGCGATCGCCGACCCGATCACCTCCGCGAGGTCGCAGGCCGCGATCGCCAGCTCGCAGAGCACCCAGAGGCCGAGGACGACGGGGCGCGAGTAGTGGTCGCGGCAGGCCTGCGCGAGGTCGCGCCCGGTCACGATGCCGAGCTTGCTCGATAGCCCTTGAAGCAAGATGGCCATGAGATTGGAGAGCAGGATCACGCTCAGGAGCGCGTAGCCGAACGCGGAGCCGCCGGCGAGGTCGGTGGCCCAGTTGCCCGGATCCATGTATCCCACGGCGACGAGGTAGCCCGGGCCGGCGAAGGCGAGCGCGCGCCGCCACCACGTTCCGGTGGAAACCGGTACGGAGCGGTAGACCTCGGCGAGGCTCGGCGTGACGCGCGGCTGTCGCCAGCCGGGCTCGACGCCCTCCTCGGATTTCTTGGCCGGTAGGTGCACGATTTTCTCTCGTTCGTTCAAGCCCGGTCCGAGCGGCGGCGGAAGCTCGAGACGATGCCGAGCACCGTCTGCGCCACTCCCCATGCGGTCTGCGCCGTTCCAATGGCCCCAGGCATCTTGAGGGGCCCGCGCCCGCGCTTGCCGCGCATCACCATCCACGCGGCTCCGGCGAGGCCCGCGAGCCACGGCGCTCTCTGACCGATGTCCTTCACCACGCCGACGACGCGATCCACCGTGCCGAGCGGCTTGCGCCAGACCTCGACGCTCCGCGCGATGTCCTCGCGGTAGGCGTCCGATCGCGCGATCAGGTCGCGACGGCGGGCGAGGAGCTCTTCCTTGGACGCCATTTAGGTGCGTCCCTGCAGCTTGTCTCGATCTTTCTTGAACTCCTTGATCGTCGCATCGAAGAACCCGGTGCGCGAGCCGAGCCAGCGGCGCAGATAGAGCACGCCCCCAATCGAGCAGGCCAGCACGAGGAGCGCGGCGATGCCCACCGTCAACGCGCGGGCGGACTCGGGCACGACCATGACGAGAAAGATCACGCCGAGGAGGAGGCCGAGCTGGAGGCAGAGGACCACCGACGCCACGAGGATCACGAGCTTCGTGATGTCGGCGTGCGCGAGCGCGAGATCGTTTCCGAGGAGCTCGAGGCGCGTCTCGATCAACCCGAGCGTGCTCGAGACGGTCCTCTTGAGCGAGGAGATGATCCCCGGGCGTTCGGTGTCGTCCATGGGCA
>DATEOQ010000208.1:0-3194 GCA_035273905.1 Candidatus Eiseniibacteriota bacterium
GAAGACTCCGATCGGGCGGGTGCTCGTGGCCGCCACCGAGAAGGGCGTGTGCAGCGTCCGGATCGGGGAGCCCGCGGAAACGATGGAGCGTGCCTTGAGGCGCGAGTTCCCGGAGGCGACGCTACGCCGCGACCAGACCGGGCTCTCCGCCTGGATCGAGCGTATCGCGCGGCATCTGGCCGGAGGCGAGCCTCGGATCGAGCTGCCGCTCGATGTGCGCGGAACCGCGTTCCAGTGGAAGGTGTGGGAGGCGCTGCGCGCCATTCCCTACGGCGAGACGAAGACGTACCGCGAGGTGGCGCGGGCGATCGGCAAACCCCGTGCGGCCCGCGCGGTGGGGCGGGCCTGCGCGACGAACCCGGTGGCCATCCTCATTCCGTGCCACCGCGTGGTCCGGGAAGGCGGGGCGCTCGGCGGGTATGCCTACGGTCTTCCCACGAAACAGCGAATCCTCGACACCGAGCGCTCGAGCGCGCCGAAGCGCGCTCGGCGCCGTCAGATCGGCGCCGGCAAGATGCCCCGCCCGATCGCGTAGCGCACCAGCTCCGTCTGGCCCCGGATGTTGAGCTTCCGGAGCGAATTCGCGCGGTGCGTCTCCGCCGTGCGCGGGCTGATCGAGAGACGGTCCGCGATCTGCGCGCTGGTGAGCCCTTCGGCCGCGAGGTGCAGCACTTCCCGCTCGCGCATCGTGAGCGAGTCGTAGGCGTCGGTCATCTCCCGATCGGCCGCGCCGCTCTCCTCCACATGCCGGCTCAAGTAGCGGCGCCCTTCCGCGACCTCGCGGATCGCGTGGAAGAGATCCTCGCCGGCCGCGTCCTTCAGGACGTAGCCCGCGGCGCCGTTCTTCATCGCGCCGTTCACGAACGCGTCGTTCGCGTACATGGACAGCATGAGCACCTGCGTTCGTGGCGAGCGCTTGGTCACCTGCTTCACGACGTCGACACCTCCCAGCCCCGGCATCGAGACGTCGAGCAGGAGCACGTGGGGTTTCACGCGCTCGACGACGTTCACCGCCTCGAGTCCGTCGCCGGCTTCTCCGGCCACCTGGAAGGACGCGCTCTCGAGCAGTGATTTGAGCGCATGGCGCAGAATCCGATGGTCGTCGGCTAGAACGACTGTGATGGGTTCATTCATGATTCGAGCCTCTGGGTTGAACGGAACGGTCGCGGTGACCGAGGTCCCGTGTCCGTGCCTGGACTGAACGATGAGCCGGCCGCGAAACGGGCGGAGCCGCTCCTTCATGCCGGTGATGCCCGTGGATCCGGAAGGGATCCGCTCCAGGTCAAAGCCGGCGCCATGGTCCCGGACCCGCACTCCGATCTGTCCGGGACCCGCACAAAACACCACCCGCACCCCCGAGACGTTCGCGTGGCGCGCCACGTTCGTGAGCGCCTCCTGCACGATGCGGTAGAGCGTGATCTCCAGGTCCGGATGGTACCGCCCGGACGCGCCCACCCGACGGAACCGCACGCGGACACCGGTCTGTTGCGAAAACTGCTTGAGGTGCCAGTCGAGCGTCGCCGCGAGCCCCATGTCGTCGATCATCGGTGGCCGGAATCGCTGCGCGATGGTTCGGACCTGCTCCATCAGGGAGCCCAGGGCCGCCCGCAGCGACTCGGAATGGTCCCCGGACGTTTCCAGCGAGTACTTGAGCGCGGCGATGACCTGTCCCACCTCGTCGTGGAGATCGCGCGAGATCGCCTTGCGTTCACTCTCGTGTGCCTGGACCAGCCTCTGGGACAGCTCCTCCAGATGCTTCTGGTCGCGCCACGTCCGCTCGATGGTCTGCGCGCGAGCCACACGCCGAGCGATGCGGTCGGCCGTGATCTGAAGCAGCCGATGCCTATAGGGTGTGATGGACTCGGGGGTGCGGTGGAACACCACCAGGGCGCCCACACGCTCCTGCTCCACGACCAGGGGAATCCCGAAAACGGTCCGCAGTGCCTCGTCACGCTCGTCGCCCTCGCTGGCGCATCCGCTCTGGATGACCGTTCGCGCGATCTCGGTGTCGCCATCCGGTAGGTGCAGTCCGTCCCGGACGCTCGCGGCGATCCGGTTCGGCGTGCCGGCCGGCCGGATTCCGTAGGCCGCCACGGCATCGAGGCGAATGGCCGCCCTCAGAGAATCGATGGAGCTTCGGACCATCCGGAGCGTCGGCATCTCGCCATGGATGCTCGCCGTGATCGCCCTGAAGTCATTGAGGTCGCTCTTCGACCAGTGGATCCGGCCAGGCTCGGAGCTCCATCGGGCTCGAAGCTCCTCGCATTGCGCCTTGGTGGTCCGGAGGGCAATGGCGGTGCCGACATGCGCCGCCAGCGCCTCGGCCACGAGAAGGGAGGGATCGTCGGGGAGGATGGGCTCCGATCGGTAGAATTCGAGGACAGCGGATACGCTCCCGCTGACCACGATGGGCACGGCGAATCCAGCACAGAGCCCGGCACGATCCGCCTCCGCCTTCCTATCCTCGTCGCGGAACGGGAGGGGCGGATTCAAGACATGGACGCCTCGGTCGGCGGCGGCCGACATGGGAAGCGAGACGGCGCTCGCCTGGCCCAGACGCCGGCTCTTATCCACGAACCGCTCCGCGTGGGGGCCGGAATACCAGCCGGCGCACCAAAAGGGGCGGCCCGGGCCGATCGATGTCAGGTAAGCCTGGCCGACCTTGAACCCGTCCAGCTGCGCGATCCGCCGGACGAGCAGCTCGTAGAGCTCGGCATCGCTGCTTCCTCGCGCGATGGCCAGGGCGGCCCCGCGGAGGACGCTTGCCTGATGGATCCAGGTTTTGGACTCAACCGTGCTGGGGACTCGCACGGGATACCTCGGGCTACTGGGAACAGGAAGGCCGGGGCGATCCCCGATGCCTGGGATTGGAACGCTCCGAATCCCACCGACTTATCGAACCGCACCGGAAGTCCGGCCGCAATACGTAGGCCTACGTGAACCGGTCAGGCATTTTGGACCTGAGCGGTACGGAGGGGTTAAGAAGCGGCGGGACCAGCGGACTTGAGCGCGGCAGCCAGCTCTTGTGCCGTCCTACGCGGCACACCGCAATGATACTCCTCGCAAACGTACGCTGTACCCGTTTTTTCGACCGGCGGAAACGCCGCCAGGGCCGGGACCAGTCGGCCCAGGTCGCCGATCGCTTCCGGAGTCGCCCGGAGGAGCACCGCTCGCGGAAGGAAGAACCGGCCCAC
>DATEOQ010000209.1:0-4993 GCA_035273905.1 Candidatus Eiseniibacteriota bacterium
GCTCGACCGGCGCTGTCCCGGCTGCGCGGATCGGGCCCCGCGCGATCGTGAGATCTGCGGCGCGTGCGACGCGCGCGTGGAGCGCACCGGCATCGCGCTCTGCCTCGCCTGCCTGCGCGGCGATGCTCCACGAACAGAGCCCCGCGCCCGCGGTTGCCCGAGCCACGGATCGACGCGTCTCGTGCTGGCCGGCCCTCCCTACGATCCCACCCTCGAGCGAATCCTGCGTGCGTTCAAGTACGAGGGGGCGACCCGGCTCGCGCCCTGGATCGCCGAGCTGATCCCCGAGCCTCCCGTGCGCGGACTCTCGATCGGTCGCGAGATGATCCTCGTTCCGGTTCCCCTCCATCCGGCGAAGCGCGCCGCGCGCGGCTTCGATCAGGCGCTCCTCCTGGCGGAGCTCGTCTCCAGACGATGGGGTATTCCGGTGGTGCCGGCGCTCGAGCGGATTCGCGAGCACCCGGCTCAGGCCACGCTCGACGCCGTGCGGAGGCGCGTCAACGTCCGCGGAGCGTTCCGATGCGTGGACCCACGCGCGGTGGACGGACGCCCGGTTCTTCTCCTGGACGACGTCGTGACCACGGGGAGTACGATGCTCGAGGCGGCCGCGGCCCTGGACGCCCGGGCGGCCTGGATCCTGGGTTTGGCGGCGGCCCGCGGGGGAGATCCCGAAGCGCCCGAACCCAAGGCTGCGGGAGCGGTTGCGGGCGAAACCCCGCTATGGTAACGTCGCAGGCTTCGCGAGGAGCGCCTCGAATGTCCCTCCGAAGCTCGTAACCGGTTCTCAACATTCGAGATTTGCCCCGGTGGCCCGTCCACGGAGGAGATCAATGGACAAGCTGCGACTGTTGGATGAAGCGTTCCTGCCGCTCGTGACCAAGCCGAGCCGGTACACGGGGAGCTTCCTCCACGCCGCGCACAAGGATCCGTCCGAGGCCAAGGTCCGGCTCCTGCTCTGCTTCCCGGATCTCTACGAGATCGGGATGTCGTATCTCGGCCTGAAGATCCTCTACCACATCGTGAACGGCCGGCCCGACGGCGCGGCCGAGCTCTGCTTCACGCCGTGGGGCGACATGGAGCGTCTCATGCGGGCGGAGGGAATCCCCCTTTACTCGCTCGAATCCCGCACCCCCGCGCGACAGTTCGACATGATCGGCTTCTCGCTCCAGTACGAGCTCGCCTACACGAACGTGCTCACGATGATCGACCTCGCCCAGATGCCTCTCCGCACGAAGGACCGGCGCGAGGACGATCCCATCCTGATCGCGGGCGGGCTCTGCACGATCAACCCGGAGCCGCTCGCGCCGTTCATCGACGGCTTCGTGATCGGAGACGGGGAGGAAGTCATCCAGGAGCTGTGCGACCTCATGGTCGAGCGTCGCGAGACGGGCATGCCGCGCGCCGAGGTGCTCCGGCGCATGGGCGCCATCGAAGGCGTCTACGTGCCCGCGCTCTACGATGAGGTGGACAACGGATTCGGCTTCATCGCGCGCGAGCCGCGCGCGGACGCTCCGGCGTCCAAGCCGCGCTTCCGGTACGTGGCGTCGCTCCTGCCCGAGTACTACCCGGAGCGGCCGCTCATCTCGCCGACCGAGATCACGCACGACCGCCTCGGCGTCGAGGTGATGCGCGGCTGCACGCGCGGCTGCCGCTTCTGCCTCGCCGGTTACATGAACCGTCCGCTGCGCGAGAAGCGCGCGGACGAGGTGGTGAAGGAAGTGCAGTGCGGGATCGTGCACGCGGGCTGGGACGAGGTATCGCTCCTCTCGCTCTCCACCACCGACTACAAGCAGCTCCCGGTGGTCCTGCACGAGCTCGACCGCTTCACCAACGAGCTGGGCGTGTCGCTCTCGCTCCCGTCCACGCGCGTCGGAACGCTGGCGCCGTCCGTCGCGGAGAAGATCGGCCAGGGCCGGAAGGGGAGCATCACCTTCGCCCCCGAGGCCGGGACGCAGCGCATGCGGGACGTCATCAACAAGGGAATCGACGAGGCGGAGCTCGAGTACTCGGTGAAGCTCGCCCGCGACCAGGGGTGGGGCGGCATCAAGTTCTACTTCATGATCGGCCTTCCCACCGAGACCGACGCCGACATCGACGGCATCGCGGACACGCTCCGGAAGTCGCAGGAGTGGGCGCGGGGGGGAAACAAGCGCCTGCACTTCAACGTGGGCATCTCGCCTCACGTGCCGAAGCCGCACACGCCGTTCCAGTGGGAAGTCCAGGACGACATGGACACGCTCTGGCGGAAGATCGACCGGCTGAAGATCGGCTTCCGCGGGATGAACAACGTCCGCCTGAAGTGGCGCGATCCCAAGACGGCGTTCCTCGAGGGCGTGTTCGCGCGAGGCGACGTGCGCACGGCCGACGCGCTCGAGGCGGCGTGGAAGCTGGGCGCGCGGTTCGACGGCTGGTCCGAGTGCTTCGATTTCGACCTCTGGATGCGCGCGTTCGAGGCCGTGGGCATGGATCCGTCGATCTATCTGAGGCCGCGGGATCTCGAAGAGCGGCTCCCGTGGGACCACATCCGGACGCCGGTGGTGAAGAAGTTCCTCGCCGCGGAGCGGCAGAAGGCCTACGCCGCGGCGCTCACCCCGGACTGCCGCGATCACGCGTGCTACCGATGCGGCGCGCCTTGCTTCACGCCGAAAGCGCGCGACGGACGCGACCTCTCGCTCCAGCTCGCGCCGGGGCAGGGGACCACGCCGCCCTCGCTCGACTTCGCCGTGCCTCCCGAGGTCACGACGGCGCAGATCCAGGAGCGCATCCAGGAGCTCACGAAGAAGCCGATGGAGACGCTTCGCCCGGCAGCGGCTCCGGCCACGGCCGAGGTCGCGACGAACGGGCACGCTGCGAACGGCGCGAACGGGCACGCTGCGAACGGAGCGAACGGCGCCAAAGCCACGGCGAACGGTGCCACCGGCGCGAACGAAGCCAACGCCGCCAGCGGCAAGCCCGAGAGCGAGCGCGCGTACGGGCGGCGCCGGCGCGTGTGGCCGACCGCCAACCGCGGACCGCAGGCGACGCGCTATCGCGTGGCCTACGAGAAGATGGGCGCCGGCCGCTTCACCTCGCACCTGGACCTGGTCCGGATCTTCGACCGCGCGATCCGCGTCGCGAAGATTCCGATCGCCTACACGCAGGGATTCAACCGGCACGCGAAGATCGCCTACGGCCCGCCGCTCTCCCTCGGCGCGACGAGCGCTGCCGAGTACTTCGATCTGGAGCTGGCGCAGCCCTGTCCGTGGACCACGATCGCCGCGATGAACGAGATCCTGCCCGAGGGCATTCGCATCCTCGAAGGCCGGCCGTTCACCAAGTCGTCCAGTTCACTCATGGCCGCCATCGGGCGAGCCGACTACCGGGTGCGGCTCACGCCCTACCTGATGGACGAGCTCACGCGGGGGGAGGACGTGCACCGCGTGCGCGCGGAGCTCGCACAATCGATCGCATCGTTCGCGGCGTCCGTTGACTGGCCGGTCGCCAAGCAGAGTCATGGTCAGAAGGGCAAGACGGTCAACGCGCGTCCTGCTGTGGTGGACGTCGCGCTGGATCCGGAGGCGGGCCCCCTGGGCGTCCGCGTGGCCTCGCGCCTGCAGGCCACCGGGTATCTAAGGCCGGATCTCCTCGTGCGGAGCTTCCTGCCCTCGTTCGATTTCGATCCCCGCCTCCTCCTCGTGCATCGCGACGCGATGTGGGTGGAGCGCGGTGGTGATCTTCGTACACCCCTCGAGGCGCTCGAGGATTCGGCATTCTGGCGGGCGGTCCCCGTTGACTCGGTGGACCCGGCCCCGGCGGACCCCGCTTGGGAGGTTGATGCGTAGAGAGATCATCATCAATGCGAGCGTGAGCGAGACGCGAATCGCGCTCCTCGAAGACAAAGAGCTGGTGGAGATCCTGGTCGAGCGCCCCGAGGCAGTTCGCCGGGTGGGTGACATCTACAAGGGACGCGTGAACGCGGTGCTGCCTGGCATGCAGGCCGCGTTCGTGGACCTGGGACTCGAGAAGAGCGCGTTCCTGCACGCATCCGATCTGATGCCGGACTCGGACCTCGACGAGATGTTCGACGAGGACGAGGACGGGGACGATCGGAAGCGGGGCGGGGGGCGCGGCCGGCGCGACGAGGCGCCGCCCCGGATCGAAGACGCGCTCAAGAAGGGCCAGGAGATCCTGGTCCAGATCACGAAGGAGCCGATCGGCACGAAGGGGCCGCGGGTCACGACCCAGGTGTCCCTCGCGGGACGGTTCCTCGTGTACATGCCGGACCACGAGCACGTCGGAGTGTCGCGGAAGATCGAGGACCGCGCCGAGCGCACCAGGCTGAAGCAGCTGCTCCGCGAGCTCCGGCCCAAAGGCGCGGGGGTCATCGTCCGCACCGTGGGCGCCGAGCAGGGGCGGAAGGAGTTTCAGGGCGACGTCAAGTACCTCGAGCAGATGTGGGAGAAGATCGCGAAGCAGGGGGAGCGCTCGCGCGCTCCGGCCCTCCTCCATCAGGAGATGGAGTTCACGACGGGCCTCATCCGCGACATCTTCACCGAGGACGTGGCGCAGCTCGTCATCGATTCGAAGGAGGAGCACAAGCAGATCCTGAGATACCTCTCGACCTACGCGCCCGAGCTCAAGACGCGCGTGAAGCTCTACCGCGGCGAGGCGCCGATCTTCGATCACTTCGGGATCGAGGGCGAGATCGAGAAGGCGATGGAGCGGAAGGTCTGGCTGAAGAAGGGCGGCTACATCCTGATCGACCAGACCGAGGCGCTCGTCGCGATCGACGTGAACACCGGACGGTTCACGGGGAAGCGGAGTCAGGAAGAGACGATCTTGAAGACGAATCTCGAAGCGGCCGAGGAGATCGCGCGGCAGCTCCGGCTTCGGGACCTTGGCGGCATCATCGTCCTCGACTTCATCGACATGGAGGAGGACGCGAACAAGAAGGCGGTGCTCGACACGCTCCGGAACCGGCTGAAGCGGGACCGGTCGCGGACCAAGGCGTTCG
>DATEOQ010000210.1:0-3320 GCA_035273905.1 Candidatus Eiseniibacteriota bacterium
TTCGGCAGCGTCGGCATGGGCACCGTGGCGGCGCTCCTCTACGCCGTCCATCCGTCCCACGTCGAGGCGGTGGCGTGGCTCTCCATCCGCAAGGATCTGCTCTCGACCTTCTTCCTCCTTCTCACCGTGATCTTCTATGACAAGGCCACGCGAGATCGATTCCATGGAGGGTGGTACGCGACGTCGGTCGCGACCTTCCTGCTCGGACTCCTCTCCAAGGTGTCCATCTCGATGCTCCCTCTGTTCCTCCTCGTGCTCGACCTCACGCGCCGGTGGGACGGAGCCGCGTTCTCGTGGAGGCGCGCGATCGCGACCAAGATCCCGTACCTGGCGTTCGCCGCGGTGCTCGTCCTTGTGAACGACCTGGTTCAGGTCCGGACGCACCTTCCCTACTCCACGGATCCCTTGTCGTATCTGATGGTGAAGGGGCACTCGGTCGCGATGTACCTGGGTCTTCTGGCGGGGGTCTTCGACGGACGGCCCATCTATGACACCCCTTCGGTGGCCGGCCTTCGAGGGGTCCTGGATCTGGCCTTCCTCGTCTTCCCGCTCGTGGTGTTCGCGTTCGCCTTCTCGTGGCGACACCGCGTGCTCGCGCTGGGCACGGCCTGGACCTTCACCCTCCTGCTCCCGGTGATCGCGTTCCCGCTGGTCACCTACATGGCGGACCGTTATCTCTACGCGCCGTCACTCGGCTTTTGCTGGATCCTGGCCGGCGGCATCCTGTTCCTGGCGGGCCGGGCGCGCACCGAGGGGCGGCGCGTCGTCGCGGCCCTTGCCATGGCGGCGCTCCTCGTCACGTTCTTCGCCGCGCGCATGCTGCGATACGAATCGATCTGGGGCGACTCCCGGAAGCTCTGGGCCTACGCCCACGAGCGGAGCACGGATGTACGCGCCACGAGCAACCTGGCGCAGGCGATGTACGTGAATCGTCGCTACGACGAGGCCGAACAGCTCTACCGGACGATCCTCCACACGAACACCGTGGAGGCATGGACGGGCATCGCGTGCGTCTACTTCAACACCAAGCGCTATGGGGACGCCAAGGACGCGATGGACCATGCGGTGCTCGCGATGGGCGGGAGGAGGCCGAGCATGCAGGCGGACGTCCTCTACCTTCGCGGCCAGATCGAGTGGCCGTACGACCGGGACGCCGCCATCCGAGACTGGCAGGAGGCCGTTCGCATCGACCCCAAGCACGAGCGGGCCAGGGCCAGTCTCAGCGCGCCCGACGCGCCACCGAGCGGGCTCTGACCATGGCGGCCACGACCTCGAGATCGGCGCGCCGGGAGCGCGCGAAGAAGGATGCGAAGATGGGACGCCCGGCCGGCGGCGCGACGCGGTCCCGGCTCCCCGGCACCCTTCTCCAGCTCGCCCTCGCTTCGATTGCGATCTTCGCGGTCGCCTTCCTCGTTCACCAGCCCTCGCTCCGGTTCGGCTTCCTGACGAGCTGGGACGATCCCACGTACGTCACGGACAATCCCTGGATCCGCGGGCTGACGATGGAGAACGTCAAGTTCGCGTTCACCACACCGTACTTCTCGAATTACCTCCCGCTCCACCTCGTCTCGTACATGGTGGACTACTCGCTCTGGGGGCTGAACCCGTTCGGGTTCCATCTTCAGTCGGTGCTGCTGGCGGCGCTCAACGCGGCGCTCGCGTTGTTCGTGGTGCGGCGGCTCTTCGGCAGCCTCGCACTCGGCGTGGTCGCGGCGCTCCTCTACGCGGTCCACCCATCGCACGTGGAAGCGGTGGCGTGGGTCTCGATCAGGAAGGACCTCCTCTCGACCGTCTTCCTCTTCCTCACACTGATCCTCTACGACGAGGCGACGCAGGGACGGAAGCTCCGGATGGTGTGGTACGTCGCGTCCGTCGTCACGTTCCTGCTCGGACTCTGGTCCAAGATGTCCATCGTCGCGCTCCCGCTGTTCCTGCTGGTGCTCGACTTCATGCGCGACCGCCAGGGGCGCCCGTTCGACTGGAAGCGCGCCATCGTGATGAAGATTCCGTACGGACTCCTCGCGATCTGGCTCGTGATCGAGAACAACCGGGTGCAGGTGAAATCGGAGCAGGCGTACGCGCACCAGCCGCTCCAGTACCTCATGGTGAAGGGGCACGCGGTCTGGATGTACCTGGGCCTCCTGACCGGCATTCCCGGAGGACGACCGATCTACGATCCCCCGTCGCTGAGTCCGCTGGACCTGGCGGGGGTCCTGATCCTGCCCGCGATCTTCTGGCTCGCCTACAGACGCGGGATGCGCGCCCTCGCGCTCGGCACGGCGTGGATCGTTGCGCTCCTGATTCCCGCCCTCGCATTTCCGCTCATCACGTACATGGCCGACCGCTATCTCTACGCCCCGTCCTTGGGATTCTGCTGGATCCTGGCCGCGGGGCTCGTATGGATCGCGGGCCGGGTGAAAGCCGAGCCCGGACGCACGGTCACGTTGGCCGCGCTCACCGCGATCCCGCTCGTGTTCTTCGCGGCACGAACCCGGCAATACCAGGAGGTGTGGAGGGGCGGCGAGGCCCTGTGGACCTACACGACCAAGCACAGCCGCGACTTCCGCGCCCTGAACAACCTGGCGCAGGTCCGCCTCAATCAGCAGCGCTACGCTGACGCGGAGCGCCTCTACGGACAGGCCTCGAAGTTCGACAACATCGTCTCCTGGCAGGGCCTGGCGACGACCTACTACGACACCAAGCGGTACGAACAGGCGCAGCAGGCGATCGAGAAGTCGATCGCCATCATGAAGACGAAGCGCTCCAGCCCCGACGAGCAGGCCGAGCTCTATTACACGAAGGGGGCCATCGAATGGGTCCGGGGGCAGAACGCGGCCGCGATCCAGGACTGGGAAACCGCGGTCCGGATCTACCCGCAGCATGTTCAGGCCAATGCTTGGCTGCGGACCGCTCGCGGGCAGGCTCCTCCACCGGCGCCGCCTACCTCGCCGCACTGACCTACCCTAAGGATCGATGGGCCGGGGGAGGATCAGGGACGACCTCCGCTCTCGTCGCATTGCTTCGCGCTTCGCGCGAAGCTCGCGGGGTTCGCTCTGGTCGTCCCTGACCCTCCCCCTACCTCGTCGGAACTCGGGGGGTAGCACCGCGCTTGTGCGCTGCCCGGGGGGCGCGTACGATCGCGGCATGACTGTTACTAACGAAGAGGAGCTTGCGGCTATCGTGCGCGCCGCCGGTGTGGTGGCCGTGATCGGGATCAAGGACGGCTCGGACCCGCACGCCCCCGCCTACTCCATTCCCAAGATGCTCCAGGAGCGCGGCATCCGGATCATCCCTGTCCACCCCACGCTCACGAGCGCTCT
>DATEOQ010000211.1:0-2920 GCA_035273905.1 Candidatus Eiseniibacteriota bacterium
TTGGGATCCAGCAGGATCGCCTGCGCGTATTCCGGCGCCGCGAGGACCGGGATCTTCTTACGATCGTAGAATCCGCCGAAGTCGAGCCGCACCCTGAGATTGTTCGGATCCGTCTCGCGCGCTCGGATGAAGAGCTCCTCGGCCTGCTTCAGCTCCCCCTTGCCCTCCAGTGCGAGCGCGGTGCCTGCGAGGAAGAGCGCGCGCCCCTGCTTGAGGAGCGTCCCCTTCCGCATGATCCGCTCGGCATCGTCGTATTTCTTGTCCTCGAGGTAGGCGGTTCCGAGCGCGTAGAGCGCTGGCGCGTCCTTCGGGTCCTGCTTCACCGCGGCGTCGAGCTTGGCGGTGCCTTCTTCCTTCTTTCCCTGCTTGCGGAGGAGCTTCCCGTATCCGGTCAGAGCCTCCACGTACTTCGGGTTGATGCGGAGCGCGGTCTGGTACTCCACCGCGGCGCTGTCCGGCTCGTTCATGCGCTCGAGCGCGGAGGCGATGTAGTAGTGCGGCTTGAAGCCGTTCGGATCCAGCCGCTGCGCGCGGCTGAAGAGGTCCAGGGCTTCGGCGGTCTTCCCGTCGCGGAGGAGCTGTATGCCCTGCTTGATCATGTCGCCGGACGTGAGGGCAAAGGAGAGGGACGCGACTCCGGCCAGGGCCAGAAACGCGAGGGGAACGACGATGCGGGTGACGAGCTTCACTGGGCCTCCTCTGCCGTACGAACGATCCGGATGGGAACGGTGGCCGGGGCGTAGCCATGGCGCGCCACGATCTGCTGGCCGTCGATTCCGGAGACGAAATTGACGAAGTTGCCGGCCGTCTCGGCCGGCTGGGCGGGCGTCGCGATCGAGATCGCGCGCAGGAGCGGATAGCGTTTCGTGAGCAAGGTCTCCCGGTCGAGCGCGACGTACGGAAGTCCGAGCGCCTGGGAGACACGGAGCAGCTTGACCTTGGCTCCCGCCGCTTCCGCGACCGGACGGGACACGCACGCGATCGCGTTCCGGCGCGTGGCCACGACCTCGACCACCTCCTGCTCCGACGGCGGAGCGTAGATGGTGGAGGCGTACGGACGGTCGTTGAGGAGCGTCTGGCCGATGTAGCCGTAGATGCCGAGCCGGGGTCCCGAGGTGAGCGCGATGAGGTCGCCGCCCGCCTTCCAGCCGAGCGGCCCCCACGCGGTGATGTCCCCCGCGTAGATCGAGCCCAGCTCCGTCTTCGAGATCTGCTCGACCGGCGACGCCGGATTCACGATCACCGCGACCGCGTCCCAGGCGATGGGAAACGCCTGGAGGCCGTCCCGCTTCATGGCGGCGTCGGCTTCCGGATCGGTCAGATCCCGCAGCAAGAGAGACATCGAAACCTCTCCATTCACCAGTTGCTCCATCCCCTCCGCCGATCCGTTGGCCGTGAGCTGAATGGAGTCGGCGTCGGGATAGCGGTCGCGAAAGGCCAGGATCTCGGCCCGCAAGAGCGGAGCCATGTATTCAGTTCCCGCCAGCTTGAGCGGTCCTGGATGGGCGTTGCGAGGGGGGGATGGCGATGAGCAAGAGGCCAGGGCGGCGGCGACGAGCGCCGCTCCAGTAATCCGAGCGCCGCGCGCCCGGTGACGACCATGCACGAGCCAAGACTACCGGCCCCTGCCAAGCCTGTCAATCGTCGGCCCTTCCCCGCCTTGCTTCGCGTTCAACCTACCCTGCATACCCCGGATGACGGCAGTTAATTCCCCGTAACCAAAGGTGCCGAGCCGGCGTCCGCCAAGCGCAAAAACGCCACCCGGCAGGGTGGCCGCGCACGCCAGCGTCGAAGCGAGGGGGGAACGTAAGGGACGATGGGCGAGGCGTCAACGGGAAACCGCCTCCGAGGACCAGCCGGGCTCAGCGAAGCAGGGTGATCTTCCTGGATGAGGAGCCGCGAACCGACTCGAGCCGGACCAGGTAGACGCCGCTCCCCATCGACCGGCCCGCCCCATCGGTGCCGTCCCATATCGCCCGGCGGGCCGCGCCGGTCCCGTCGTCCCATCCCTCCGCCAGCACGGCGACACGCCGTCCGGCGAGGTCGTAGACGGCGAGCCGGTAATGTCCCGGGATCCCGGCCCCGAGGGCGAACGGGATCTGGGTTCTCGGATTGAATGGGTTCGGTGCATTCGATCCGAGCCGGTCCACGGCAGGGGGAGCGGACTCCGCCACCGCGCTCAGCGCGGGATCGAACCGCACGCGTGGGCCCCAGGGACCCGGCTGTGCCTCGGGATCGATGCCCCGCACCTCGAACCAGGTCGGCGCGGAGGGAGCGGGATTGAGGTGCCACGTGCCGGGGGCGCCGGACAAGGCCGTCACGGTCTGCCCGGACTCGACGGCCGTCGGTCCGACATCGTCCAGGTAGACCCCTTCCCCGAACGTCACGCCGTCGGTGGCGTACCGGAAGCGCACCAGCGGCTGCCCCGTGCTCGGAAGCAGGAACGAGGCTCGTAGGAAAGCGCCGCCGCTCGACCCGGTGACCCCGTTGCCCTCGTTCGTGCCGTTGGGGTCGAACGTGGTGGTGCGGTTGCCGCGGAGCGAGATCCAGGTCGCGCCGCCGTCGTAGGACGCGTCCGCGTACCAGTAGTCGTAGTCGAGCTCGGTGTCCCAGTAGGCCATCACCGCGAGGCTGTCTCCCGTGACGACGTCGGGGGCATAGTGTGAGGTCAGGGTGCTCAGGCGCATGTTGCCCGTGCCGGAGTAGAAGCTGTGCGCGCCGCTCGCATGGCGCGCCGTGCTCCACGAAAACCCGGTCGAATCCCACCGGGCCGTGCCCGATTCCGCATCGTCGATCCCCTGCCCCAGCGATGCAATCCTGAGCACTTCCTCGGAGACCACCGGGTTCACGGGATCCGGAGCGGGATAGTTCCAGTACAGGTCGACGGCGCCCGGCGGCGACGCCACGAACGTGGGCGCGC
>DATEOQ010000212.1:0-2153 GCA_035273905.1 Candidatus Eiseniibacteriota bacterium
CCTTGTCCCGCTCCTTCGAGTGGGAGATGGGCGTCGGGTGGAGGACGGTCTTGTTCTCGTTCAGGTACTTCACGAAGGAGACGATGCCGCCTTCGTACTGGAAGTCGTGCTTCTTCCCCGTCCGCTCGTCGAGGAACTGGATCCGGATGCCCTTGTTGAGGAACGCGAGCTCGCGGAGCCGCTGGGAGAGCGTGTCGAAGTTGTAGTCGACCGTCTCGAAGATGGTGGTGTCCGGCTTCCAGTGGACGGTCGTGCCGTTGCGGTCAGTGGGTCCCAGCTCCTGCACGTCGCTCGCGACCACGCCCCGCTCGTAGCGCTGACGGTAGCGCTTCCCGTCGCGGTGGACGTCCACCTCGAGCCACTCGGAGAGCGCGTTCACCACCGACACGCCCACGCCGTGGAGCCCGCCCGAGACCTTGTAGGTGTTGTCGTCGAACTTCCCGCCCGCATGGAGCGTGGTCATCACGACCTCGAGCGCGGGCCGGTTCTGCGACGGGTGGATGTCGACGGGAATGCCGCGTCCGTCGTCCACGACCGTCACGCTCGTGTCCGTATGGATCGTCACCGAGACCTCGGTGCAGAATCCGGCGAGCGCCTCGTCCACCGAGTTGTCGACCACCTCGTAGACGAGATGGTGAAGGCCGCCCTGCCCGGTCGACCCGATGTACATGGCGGGACGCTTGCGCACGCCCTCCAGGCCCTTCAAGACCTGGATGTTGCGGGCGTCGTACGAGTGCCCGCCTTCCTGCGCCGTCAGGGTCCCTCCCTCATCGCGCGTCTGGCTCAAGTCCGCCTTCCTCCTTGCTCCGCATCGGCGTGAGTCGTATCGCCCGGAGCTTGGCTTCGATCGGAAGCCGTGCGTTGATGTCTTCCATGATCTGCTGTCTCAGCACCGCGAGGTGCCCCATCCACACCGAGCCCCTCACTTCCACGAGGAGCTCTCCATCCCTCACCCCCACCGCGCGCGTGCGCCGCTTCACTTCCGGCGTCACCCGCTCGTCCCACAGCTCGGTCGCCTGCGCCGAAGCGAAGCGCTCCTCGAGCCTGAGACCGCTCAGCATCCGCTCGAGGACCGGCGCCACGGACTCGAATCCGCCCTCGCGCCGTCCACCGTGGCTCACGAGCCCACCTCTTCCGCCGCCGTCTCGCGGCCGAGATCCGCGATCGCCATTTGCCGAAACCGCTCCGGGTACGCCGTGAGTGGCCGGCAGGCCGTGACGATGACCTGGCTCCGCTCCGGCACCAGCTCGAGCACCGGGCCCATCCAGCGCCCGTCCAGCTCCGACTCGGGATCGTCGAGGAAGACGACCGGCGGCTCCTCGAGTCTCGCCTCGATCACCCGCGCGAGCGCGAGCCGGAGGAGGATCGAGTAGAGCCGCGTCATCCCGCGCGACGCTCCCTCCGTCAGGTCCCGCCCCGCGAGTCTGCAGCTCACCGGCGCGCGGTGCGGTCCGTCTCCGGTCCAGCCGAGGCGCCGGTCGCGCGAGCGATGTGCCGCGAGCTTCCGGGCGCGCTCCTCGGCGTCGGTGTTCGCTCCCGCCGAATACTCGATCGACGGCTCGAGCTCGGGATCCACCCGGGCGGCCAGCTCGCGCAGCGTTGCGTTGAGCTCCGCGACCACCGCGCCGCGCCTGCGATCCAGCTCCGTGCCGGACCGGGCGAGGATTTCCTCCCACGCGCCGAGCTGATCCGGGTCCTCGGGACCCCGCTCGGCCAGCAGGCGATTCCGCTGCCGGAGCGCCCCCGTGTACTCCCTTAGATGCGCCACGTACGCCGGCTCGAGCTGGCAAAGCGCCACGTCCAGGAAGCGGCGCCGTCCTGCCGGCGCGCCGTTCCAGGCCGCCACGTCCTCCACCGAGAAATGCACCGTGGGAAACCGCCCCAGGAGCTCACCCAGCCTCGGCAGGGGTTGCCCGTCCACCCGGACCTCGCGCGGGCCGGCGCCCGCGTACCGCGCCGCGATGTCGCACCGGACGCCTGCCCGGTTCGCCACCGTGCCGCGCACTTCGAATCGCGACGCGCCCCGGCGGGCCAGATCGCGATCCCGCGAGCCGCGGAACGATCGCCCGATCGAGAGCAGGACCGCGGCTTCGATCCAGTTGGTCTTTCCCGAGCCGTTCTCGCCGAGGAGAAGGGTCGAGGCGCCGTCGATC
>DATEOQ010000213.1:0-4678 GCA_035273905.1 Candidatus Eiseniibacteriota bacterium
GTGCGCGAGATTCGTACGCCCGCGAAACCGAAGGCCACGGACGACGCCGCGGCACGGCAGGTGGCCCGCGAGCGGGGAGGTGCCTGATGGCTGGACGGAACGGCTCGCGCGCTGGAGCGCGGATGAAGCGAAACGGGGGAAGTCCGCTCGCGGGGTTTGAAGCGAGGGTCCAGAACGGCACCGCCCGGATCGCGATCATCGGACTCGGCTACGTCGGGCTTCCGCTCGCGGTCGAGTTCGCGAAGAAGGGGTTCCGGGTCACGGGCTTCGAGATCAACAAGAAGCGCGTCGGCATTCTCAACTCAGGACGGTCGTACATCCAGGACGTGCCGACGGCCGAGGTGCGGGAGCTGGTGAAGAGCGGGCACCTCAAGGCAACGCTCGACTTCAACGAGCTCAAGGCGATGGACGTGATCGATATCGCGGTCCCCACGCCGCTCCGGAAGACGAAGGACCCGGACGTCTCCTACATCGTGGCAGCGGTCAGCGAGATCGCCCCCCGGCTGAAGCGCGGACAGCTCGTCGTGCTGGAGAGCACCACGTATCCCGGTACGACGGACGAGCTCGTGCGGCCGATGCTGGAGGAGGGCGGCCTCAAGGCGGGGCGCGACTTCTTCCTCGCCTTCTCGCCCGAGCGCGTGGACCCGGGCAACCCGACGTATCAGACGAAGAACATCCCCAAGGTGGTGGGCGGCACCTCGCCCGCCTGCACGCGCGCGGCCGCGCTCCTCTACGGCACGGTCATCGACCGGATCGTTCCCGTCCAGTCCACGCAGGTCGCCGAGACGGTCAAGCTCCTCGAGAACACCTTCCGCAGCGTGAACATCGGCCTCGTGAACGAGGTCGCCCTCATGTGCGACAAGATGAAGATCGACGTGTGGGAAGTGATCGATGCCGCCAAGACGAAGCCCTTCGGATTCATGCCGTTCTATCCGGGTCCCGGCCTTGGCGGACACTGCATTCCGATCGATCCCTTCTACCTTTCCTGGAAGGCGCGCCAGAGCGGATTCGAAGCGCGCTTCATCGAGCTGGCCGGCCAGGTCAACGGCAGCATGCCGCATCACGTGACGCGACGCGTGGGGGAGGCCCTCAACACGAAGCGCAAGTCCGTGCGCGGAGCGAAGGTCCTCGTGCTCGGAATCGCGTACAAGGCCGATATCGACGACGTGCGGGAGAGCCCGTCGCTCGACATCATCGAGACGCTGGCCAATGAAGGCGCCAAGGTCGAGTACTCGGACCCGTTCGTTCCGACCCTCGAGCACAATGGACGGCGGTTCAAGTGCCGTCCGCTCACGCCCGCGACGCTCAAGGCCGCGGACTGCGTGGTGATCGCGACGGCGCACAAGATGTTCGACTACGGCCTCGTCGCCAAGCATGCGCAGACGGTCGTCGATTGCCGGAACGTCCTCAAGGGACGCCGCTCGCGCGGCGTCTTCCGGTTGTAGGCCGCCATGGCCCACTATCTCGTCACCGGGGGAGCGGGGTTCATCGGCTCCCATATCGCCGAGCGGCTCCTCAAGGACGGGCATCGCGTCCGGGTGCTCGACAACCTCTCGACCGGCCGCGTCTCCAATCTCGAGGCCGTGCGCGCCGCGGGACCCGCCGATCGCCTGGAGTGGATCGAAGGGGACATCCGCTCCCTCGAGACATGCCGCCGCGCGACCGCCGGCGTGGACTACGTGCTCCATCAGGCGGCGCTCGCGTCCGTGCCGCGCTCCATCGAGAACCCGATCGACTCGACGGCGGTCAACGTCGGCGGGACACTGAACGTCTTCCACGCCTCGCGCGACAACGGCGTGAAGCGCGTGGTGGCCGCTTCCTCCTCGTCGGTCTACGGCGACGCCGCGACGCTCCCGAAGCACGAAGAGCAGCCCACGGCCCCGCTCTCGCCTTACGCCGCGAGCAAGCTGGCGGGGGAGATCTACGCGCGCGTGTACGCGGTCACCATGGGGCTCTCGACGGTATCGCTCCGCTACTTCAACGTGTTCGGCCCGCGGCAGGATCCCAACTCCCAGTACGCCGCGGTCGTGCCGCGGTTCGTGACCGCGCTCCGGAACGGGAAGCGCCCGATCGTCTACGGGGATGGACAGCAGAGCCGCGACTTCACGTTCATCGACAACGTCGTCGCCGCGAACCTCGCCGCTTGCACCGAGGGACCGGGCTGCGGCGAGGCGATGAACATCGCCTGCGGCGATCGGTACACCCTCCTCCAGCTCCTCGACGTGATCGGCCGGCAGCTCGGCGTCACGCCCGATCCCGAATTCCAGCCTGCGCGCGCGGGAGACGTGAAGCACTCCCAGGCGTCCATCGAGCTCGCTCAGCGTCTGATCGGCTACAAGCCGGCCGTGAGCTTCGAAGAGGGCCTCGCCCGGACCGTCGAGTCCTTCCAGCCGGCCGGCTGATGACGGCGCCGCCGACCACGGCGGTCGCGTCCGTGGCGATCGCGGAGGCTCCGCTCGACGGGACCGGCTGGGCCGAGTACGCCGCCGCGCATCCCGCCGCGACCTTCTTCCATCAACCGGGGTGGCTCGAGGTCGTGCGGCGCACGTTCCGGTACAAGCACGCCTCCATCGTCGCGCGCCGCGGCGAACGCGTGGTTGGATTCCTGCCGCTCTTCCTCGTGCCCACGCTCCCCTGGGGCCGCTCGCTCATCTCGACGCCGCAGGCGGTCTACGGCGGGCCGATCGCGGACGACGACGAAGCGCGCTCCGCGCTGGTCGACCATGCATCGCGGCTCGCCGAGGGACGGGGGGCCTCCTTCCTCGAGCTTCGGAACGAGATCCCCATCCCCGGGCTGGCGGGGAAGGATCTGTACGTCACCTTTCGCAGGCCCATCCTTCCCGACGCCGACCAGAACATGGCGGCCATTCCGCGCAATCAGAGACGGAGCATCCGCGTCGCGCAAAAGCACGGCCTCACCGCGCGCGTGGGCCACATGGATCTCCTCGACGGCTTCTACCACGTCTATTCCGAGAGCGTGCGGAACCTGGGAACGCCCGTCTTCCCGCGGGCGCTCTTCGCCAACATCCTCGAGCGCTTCGGCGATGACGCATTCATCCTCGGTATCGACAAAGGCGGCCAGCTCCTCTCGGCCGTGCTCACGTTCCGCTGGCGGGACCAGATCCTTCCGTACTACGGCGGCGCCACCCGCGAGGGAATCCAGTTCGCGACCAACGACTTCATGTACTGGAGCCTCCTCCTGAACGGGATGGAGCGCGGGCTGCAAGTCTTCGACTTCGGCCGGAGCAAGGTCGACAGCGGCTCGTACCATTTCAAGCGCCACTGGGGATTCGAGCCGACGCCCCTCGCCTACCAGTACCATCTTCCGCGAGGCAAGGCGCTGCCGGATCTGAGCCCGCGCAATCCGAAGTTCTCGGTCGCCATCAAGCTATGGCGGAAGCTGCCGCTCCGGCTCACGCAGTGGGTCGGGCCGCATCTCGTGCGCTACTTCCCGTGAACATCCTCTATCTCTGCCACCGGATTCCGTTCCCGCCGGACAAGGGGGACAAGATCCGCTCGTTCCACCAGATCGAAGCCCTCGGGGCGCGCCATCGGGTGCACGTGGCGACGTTCCTCGATTCGCCCGAGGACGAGCCTCATGTCGCCAGCCTGAGGGAGCGATGCGCCGGGCTCACCGTGGTGCGCCGCACGCGGGCGGGAAGCGCGTGGGGTGCCGGCGTCGCCCTCCTGACCGGGTCATCGATCTCGGTGGGAGCTTTCGCATCAGGCTCGCTCCATCGGGCGGTAGAGGAGACGGCCAGGCGAACGCCGTTCGACGCGGCCTTCGTCTTTTCGTCGGCGATGGCTCCGTACGCGCCGACAGGCCTTCCTCGAATCATCGATTTCGTCGACGTGGATTCCGAGAAGTGGCGCGCGTACGCGGACCGAAGCCGCTGGCCGCAGCGATGGCTCTATTCGCTCGAGGCGGACCGGCTGCTTCGACATGACGCCGAGGCGGCTTCCCGGTTCGATCACGCGATCTTCATCTCCGACGCCGAGGCCGAGATATTCCGGAAGCGCGGAGGCGGGGGAAGGATCACGGTGTTGTCCAACGGAACCGATACGGCCTACTACCGGCCGCCGCCTCATCCCTCGAGCGGCCATGGCATCGTCTTCGTGGGCATGATGAACTATCCACCCAACGTCGACGCGGTCGTCTGGTTCGCGCGCGAGATCCTCCCGATCGTACAGCGGAACGTGCCCCAAGCGACGTTCACCATCGTCGGACGCGATCCGTCGGCCCCGGTGCGCGCCCTGGACCGAGTCCCGGGCGTGCGGGTCACCGGAGGCGTTCCCGACGTCCGACCGTTCCTGGCCGAGGCTGGCCTGGCGGTCGCCCCATTTCGAGTCTCACGCGGCCTGCAGAACAAGATCCTCGAGGCCATGGCTTCGGGGCTTCCGGTCGTCGGCACGCCGCTGGCGTTCCAGGCCATCCCCGCGACGGCCGCCGACGGGATCGACCTCGCGGATACCGCGGCGGAGCTGGCCACGGCCGTGTCGCGCCGCCTCGTCGATCCGGAACGCGCGGCTCGGGGCCTGGCGGCGCGGCGTTACGTCGAGCGGAATCACCGCTGGGCGGAGCACGGCGCCGCCCTCGAGCACCTGCTCGCCGATTCGGTCCAGCGTCATCAAGCCCGCGGGGTGGTGAGCACCGCCGGGGCTCGAACCGCGGGAGGCC
>DATEOQ010000214.1:0-3563 GCA_035273905.1 Candidatus Eiseniibacteriota bacterium
TACCCGCCTCCCTCCGGGACGCGGCGGAGTCGCTTCCCCTCTCTCCGTGGGCCCGTCTGACCCGGATCCGGCTCCCCATGGCCTCCCCCGCCATCCTGGCCGGGGTTCAGACCAGCGCCGTGATCTGCGTAGGGTCCGCTACACTGGCCGCCCTGGTCGGGGCCGGGGGCCTAGGAGAACCGATTCTCTCGGGCATCCAGTTGCGTCAAACTCATTTGATCCTCGAGGGCGCGGTTCCCGCGGCCGCGCTCGCGCTCCTCGCCCAGAAGGGCTTCGATCTGGTGGAGCGGATGGCCGTACCGCGCGGACTTCGACGACCCGAGGAACCGACCCATGGCGACGACAACCCGTAACCGTATCGAGCCCAAGACCTTGACCGCGCAGCTGGCGGGTGCGCGGGCCCGGACGGACGACCTGTTCTCAATTCTCCGCCCCGGTGCCCTGCTGGAGCGTCCCATTCCCGAGCGTCACCGGCTGATCTTCTACCTCGGCCATCTCGAGGCGTTCGACTGGAACCTTCTCGCGCGCCAGGGGCACGGCCTCCCGGCATTCCGCGAGGATTTCGACAAGCTGTTCGCGTTCGGCATCGACCCCGTGGACGGTGGGCTCCCCAACGAGCCCGCCTCCGCCTGGCCCGCCGAAGCCGACGTCCGCGCGTACAACCGCGACGTGCGCGACAGGGTGGACGCGTGCGTCACGGGCGCGCTGGAGCCGCGGTCCAGGCAGGACCGGGCGACCCTCGTCTCGATGGCGATCGAGCACCGCCTCATGCACGCGGAGACGCTGGCGTATCTCCTCCATCAGCTCCCACATGATCGGAAGGAGCCGCGCCACGATTCGATCGCGCCGCGGACCGCTCCTCCGTCTCGTGTGATCGCGATCCCCGAGGGCACGGCGACGCTGGGCCAGACGCGGGACGCGTTCGGATGGGACAACGAATTCGACGAGCACACGGTGCATGTCCCCGCGTTCCGGATCGAGGAGCACAAGGTGACGAACGGCCGCTTCCTCGACTTCGTGAACGACGGCGGGTACGACAACCGCGCGCTCTGGTCCGACGAGGACTGGGCATGGAAGGAGCGCCACGGAATGCGGCGCCCCGCGTTCTGGAACGAGCGGGACGGCGTCCTCTTCGATCGGGGCATGTTCGCGGAGGTGCCGCTCCCGCTCGATGCACCGGTCTACGTGAGCCAGGCCGAGGCCGCGGCGTTCGCGCGGTGGTCCAACGCCGCGCTGCCGACCGAGGCGGAGTTCCATCGTGCCGCGTACGGCACGTCGGAGGGGGCGGAGCGGGCGTTTCCCTGGGGCGACGAGGCTCCTCTGGAACGGCACGGCAACTTCGACTTCCAGCGCTTCGATCCCACGCCGGTCGGCTCGTACCCGGACGGCGCGAGCGCCTTCGGCGTTTCCGAGATGGTGGGCAACGGGTGGGAGTGGACGCGCACGCCGTTCGCGCCGTTCGCCGGATTCCGTCCGCATCCCTTCTACGCCGGCTACTCGAAGGACTTCTTCGACGGAAAGCACTTCGTCATCAAGGGCGCGTCCCCGCGGACCGCCGCATGTTTTCTTCGGCGCTCGTTCCGGAACTGGTTCCAGCCCCACTATCCCTACGCCTATGCCACGGTGAGGCTGGTGCGCGCATGACCCCGGGGACGCACGCGTCGATGCCGGCCCTTCCCACGATGGACGATCTCGCCCAAGCCGTGGAGACGGGGCTCGTGGGCCGCGGGCCCAAGTGGCTTCCGTCGAGCTTTCTTTACGACGATCTCGGGTCGGCGCTCTTCGAGGCGATCACCCATTTGCCCGAGTATGGGCTCACGCGCGCCGACGAGCGCCTGATCCACGCGCACGCCGCGGAGATCGCCGCGTTCGCGCGCCCGCCGCTCGCCGTGACGGAGCTCGGCTCGGGTTCCGGGCGCAAAGCACGCCCCATCCTCGAGGCCGCGGCCCGGCGGCAGCCGGAGCTCACCTACCATCCGATCGATCTTTCGGCGGCCGCGCTCGACCAGTCCCGTGTGGAGCTGGCGGGAATCCGCGGCGTGAGCATCCAGCCGATCCTCGCGACCTACATCGAGGGTCTGAGCCGCGTTGTCGAAGAAACCCGGCTGGGCGATCGACTCCTCGTTCTCTTCCTGGGCGGGACCATCGGGAATTTCGACCGGAACGAGGCCGTGCACTTCCTCGCCGACGTTCGCTCGAAGCTCCGCCCCGGCGACGCGCTCCTGGTCGGGACGGATCTCCGGAAGTCGATTCGAGTCCTCCTTCCCGCGTACGACGACTCGCTGGGTGTGACCGCGGCGTTCAACAAGAACCTATTGGTGCGCCTCAATCGAGAGCTGGGCGCCGAATTCCATCTCCCTTGGTTCGAGCACAAGGCGCGCTGGAACGAGGCGGAGCGGCGGATCGAGATGCACCTGGTCGCACGGCGCGCTCAACGGGTGTCGCTCGGGAAGCTGGGCCTGGTCGCGACGTTCGCCGAGGGAGAGACGATCTGGACCGAGAGCTCCTACCGGTATGAGAAGGACGAGCTACCGGCGATGGCGGCGCGCGCGGGGTTCGACTGCCTCGCCCAGTGGGTCGACGAGGGGTGGCCGTTCGCGGAGACCCTCCTCACGCCTCGGTAGAGAGCGCGGGGCATACGGTGGCCGTGCCGCGTTTCACAGCCCCCGAACCGCTTCCCCGAGCAGATCGATCGACGCCGTGAGCTGATCGTCCGAGAGGTACGGCGCCGGCCCGAGCCGGAGCCACTCGCCGCGGTGATCCGTGAGCATGCCCCGCTCCCGAAGCTTCGCCGCGATCCTTCCCGCCTCCGGAGCGCGAAACGCCAGAAAGCCCCCCACTCGCTCGAGCGGAACGTCCCGGTCGCGCGCGATTCGCCGCGGATCCATCTCGAGCGCGTCGAAGCGATCCGCAAGGAGCCCCACCTGATGCCGGCTCACCGCGCGCAGGAACTCGGGGTCGAGCCCCATCTCCTCGAAGAACCGGAACACCGAAGCCGCGCGGTAGTGGCTCGTCGGATCGTAGGTCGCGCCGCTCCACCGCGCAGGGCCGGCCCCGTACGGCACGCGCCCCGGGACCCTCTCGGTGAGGTGCGCGAACTCGGAGAACCAACCGGTGACGAGCGGACGCAGATCGTCCCGCCCCGGGGGTACGCGGAGGAAGCAGTTCCCCTCGCCGAGCTGGCAGTACTTGTAGCCGCCCCCGACGACGAATGCCTCCCCGAGTCCGGCGAGCGAGAACGGGACCACGTTGAGCTGATGGTAGGCGTCCACGAGGAGCTCGGCGCCGCGCGAACGGCACGCGGTGAGCGCGCGGTCCAGGCCGGGCACGATGTGCGCCGTCTCGAAGAGCACGCTCGAGACGAGCGCCGCGGAGGTCCGATCGTCGATCGCCTGCGCGAGCCGCTCGGCCACGGTCGCGGCCGGGTACGCGGGCACCTTCACGACCTCGATGCGGCTGTCCTCGGCCAGCCGGTCGAGCTGGCGGCGGATCGTGTGGAACTCGCCGTCGGTCGTGACGAGGCGCGGACGCTTCGCGAGCGGCAGCGCGGACAGGAAACGGAC
>DATEOQ010000215.1:0-7054 GCA_035273905.1 Candidatus Eiseniibacteriota bacterium
CGAAGGGGGCATGCTCACGATCAACGGGTAGGCGCCTGGACCCTTCGGTCTACGACCGCGGCGGGGCTCACGCGCCCGGGAAACCGCTTGGTCCTCTTCTGGGCCGAGGAGTAGTGTCCACGGGTCGTTTCCTTCCCCCGCGCTTCGCGATGCCCGGGCCGAGCGGGAGATCGCGCGGCGCACGCCGGTGTGCACCATGCGCCAGGAGGTCCTCGAACCATGCACGGTACCCCTCCCCTCCGGTCGGAACTCTTCCTCGTCCTCGCCGTTCTCGCGCTCGCGCTTTTACTCGCGGCGGGGTGCGGTGAGGATCACTCGGGGCCCATCGCTCCGAAATCCACCAACACGACCGCCGTCGACTACGGCTCGCGGTTCGTCCCCGGTGACTCTCCCGCCATGATGTCCGCGATGGCGGCCCAGAATCGCGCCACGCCGGAGCTGCTCAAGCGGGGTGGCATCATCGGAACCGGCACCTCGGCCGACGCCCAGGGCTATCCCGTGATCGTCGTCTATACCAGCCGTCCCGGCGTCGCGGTCCCGGCCACCATCGAGGGCTACCCGACCCGCGTCAACATGACGGGCACGGTCATCCCGTACGCCAAGCCGGGCGGCGGCGGCACGCTCCAGATGGGCACATCCACGGGCAACGACCTCGAGTGCGCCGCGGGCACGCTTGGCTGCGTCGTGATCAAGGGAGGCAACGAGTACTTCCTGTCGAACAACCACGTGTTCGCGCGCGAGAACGCGGGACACAATGGTGAGCGGATCGACGCGCCGGGCCGCTACGACGGCCGCCCGCAGTGCACCCAGACCGCGCAGTGCGCGACCCTGGCCGACTTCCAGGCCATCAGCTTCAGCAGCAACAACACGTTCGACGCCGCCATCGCCGCTCCGAGCGCGGGCCGCGCGTACACGTCGGTGGAGGCGAGCGGCTACGATCCGTCGTCCACCGTGGTGAGTCCGTCCGTTGGCCTCGCGGTCAAGAAGACCGGCCGCACGTCGAACCTGACCCACGGGAACATCCAGGCGATCAACGTGACGATCCAGGTGCAGTACTCGAACGGCGGCATCGCGACGTTCGTGAATCAGATCCAGACGCCGGGAAGCTTCATCCGCTCCGGGGATTCGGGCTCGCTCATGGTCACGGAGACCGGCGCCAACCCGGTGGGTCTCTGCTTCGCGGGCGGGAGCGGCGGATCGTTCGCCAATCCGATCGGGCCGGTGCTCTCGAGGTTCTCGGCCACCGTCAAGTAAGGCAGCGCCACAACGACACGAGGGACGGGATGCGCTCGGCCTCCCGTCCCTTTCGTTTTCTAAGGCGTGCGCCACGGAGGCCGGCGGAACCGCGCCGCGAGCTCGCGCATGGACGTCAGGTATTCCGGCATGTCGTCCGCCCCTCTGGTCCCTCGGGGAGGAGCGGCGGGGTGGCAACGAGGCCAAGCTGATCGTCCTTCAAACGGCGGTTCATGCCTGAGTATACTCCCCGGTCTTGCCTCGATCGGCTGGGATCAGACCCCGGAGAGACCCAATGGACGCGCTCCAGAAACTGAAGCAAAGGCTCATCGAGATCGACGATCTGCGACGCGCGGGGGCCGTGCTGAGCTGGGACCAGACGACGTACATGCCTCCCGCCGGCGGCACGGCGCGCGGACGGCAGATGGCCACGCTCTCGAGGCTCGCCCACCAGAGCTTCATCGATGCGGAGACGGGGCGGCTGCTCGACGCCGCGGCCAAGGAGACGGAGTCCGCCCCCTACGAGTCGGACGAGGCGTCGCTCATCCGGGTGACGCGGCGCCGTTACGACCGTGATCGCCGGATGCCCGCGTCGCTCGTCTCGGAGATCGAGGAGAACGCGGCGCTCAGCTATCAGGCCTGGACCGTCGCGAAGCCGGCGAATGATTTCGATTCGGTGCGGCCCCACCTCGAGCGGTCCCTCGAGCTGTCGCGCCGCGCGGCCGGGTGCTATCCCGGCTACGATCACATCGCCGATCCCCTGATCGACACGCACGACCATGGAATGAAGGCCGCCGACATACGGCAGCTCTTCCACGCGCTCCGCGGGCGGCTCGAGCCGCTGGTCCAGGCGATCGCGGCCCGCCCTCAGCTCGACGACTCGCCGCTCCGGAAGTCGGTGCCGCTCGAGACGCAGCTCCGGTTCGGACTCGAGGTGATCCGGGCGTTCGGATTCGACTTCACGCGCGGCCGGCAGGATCTGACGCACCACCCCTTCATGACGAAGTTCGCGCACGGCGACGTGCGCATCACGACGCGGTCGCGTGACAACGACCTCACCGACTCGCTCTTCTCCACGCTCCACGAGTGCGGCCACGCTCTGTACGAGATGGGCATCGATCCCGCGCTCGAGGGAACGCCGCTCTCGGGCGGGGCCTCCTCAGGGGTGCACGAGAGCCAGTCCCGCCTGTGGGAAAACCTGGTGGGACGGAGCCGGGGGTTCTGGGAGTGCTTCCTTCCCCGGATGCAGGCGACCTTCGGACGCGATCTCGCCACGGTGAGCGTCGACGCGTTCTACCGCGCCATCAACCGCGTCGAGCGGTCGCTGATCCGCACGGATTCCGACGAGGCCACGTACAACCTCCACGTCATGCTCCGCTTCGACCTGGAGCTCGATCTCCTCGAGGGGAAGCTCGCCGTCAAGGACCTGGCGCGCGTCTGGCGCGAGCGATTCCAGGCGTCGATGGGCGTTTCCGTGCCCGACGACACGAACGGCGTGCTGCAGGACGTCCACTGGTACCACGGTCTGATCGGCGGCCAGTTCCAGGGATACACCCTGGGGAACATTCTCTCGGCGCAGTTCTTCGCGACCGCGGTGAAGGCGCGCCCCGAGATCCCGGAGGACATCCGCCGCGGTACGTTCGGCGGCCTGCACGACTGGCTGAGGGACAACATCTACCGCCACGGCTCCAAGTTCACGCCGGCCGAGCTCACGAAGCGCGTGACGGGGAGCGAGCTCACGATCGAGCCCTACATGGCCTATCTGGAAGGGAAGTTCCGGCCGCTCTACGGCCTGTCGTAACGAGGGCGCGTCCGGACGTCAGACGGCGTGGAGGTTGAGGCGCCTCACGAGCTCTCCGTAGCGCGGATCGTGGCGGATGGAATCGATCCGCGGATGCACGCGGAGGAAGGCTAGCCCGGTCGCCTGCTCCTTCACCGCGGTCTCCAGCCAGCCGAACGCCTCGTCGGTGTCGCCGAGGGACGCATGGAGGGCGCCCAGCCCCCAAGCCGACACGACGCGGCGCGAGCGCGCTTCGGTGAGCTCCGCGAGCATGCGTCGCGCTTCCGCCGTGTCCCCACGGCTCGCGGCCAGGTGCGCGAGACCGAACGAGGGGCCGGCGACGCCTCCGCTGAGGAGCCGCCCTTCCTCGTACTCCTTCCGGGACTCGTCGAAGCGGCCGAGCGCTTCGAGGGACCGCGCCAGATCGGTGTGGGCCCCGTCGAATCTGGGGTCGAGCTCGATGGCCTTGCGGTAGTAGACGACCGACCGCTCGAACTCTCGCGCGTAGTAGTAGGCGTCGCCTACCGACGTGTGGATGATCATCGACATCGGGTCGAGCCGCAGCGCCTCGAGCATGGCCGCCTGCGCGTCCGTGTGCTGTTCCGTGCAGTAGAGGACGCGCCCGAGGATCTGATACGCGTCCGCCAATCCCGGATTGAGCTCGATGGCGCGCTTGAGCTCTCGGATCGCGCCCGCGAAGTCGAGCTGATGGAGCCGGATGGTTCCGAGGATGGAGTGGGCGTTCGCCACGGAATCGTCGAGGCTCAACGCCTTGAGCGCCGCGTCCTCCGCTTCATGGGTGGCCTGGGCCGGAGGCGCCATGCCGCGCGATGCGCGGATCGCGTGGCAATCGGCGATGCCGGCCCACGCGGGCGCGTAGCTCGGATCGATCTCGAGCGCGCGGCGGAAGTGCCGGAGGCTCACCTCCACGGCCTGCGGCGACGTCCCCGCGATGGTGTGGAGTCCCTTCAAGTACTCGAGGTGCGCTTCGGGTTTCACGGTGTGCCGCCGGGCGAAGCGCTTCACCTCGTGCGGCGCCAGGTGGAGCTCGATCTCCTTGACGACCGCGGCGGCAACCTTGCTCTGCACGTCCAGCACGTCCTCCAGCTTGTCGTCGTAGCGCTCCGACCAGAGCGTCTCGTCGGTGCGTGCCGACACGAGGCGCACGGTGACCCGGACGCGCGGTCCCACGAGGAGCGCCGATCCTTCGAGGATGGCATCCACGCCCAGCTCGTGGCCGATCTCCGGCAAGGATCGCGCGACCCCTTTGTACTTCATCGCCGACGTGCGCGAGATCACGCGGAGACCCTGCAGCCGCGCGAGATCCCCGATCAAAGCCTCCGTCATGCCGTCCGCGAACCACTCCTGTGCGGGGTCGCGGGATACGTTGTCGAACGGCAGCACCGCGAGGGATCGAATCGCGTCGCGCGAGATTTCCGTCGGCGGGTCGTGATGCGTGGTCGACTCGACGCCGGCCCCGGACAGGATGGCACGCAGCATGCGCGCGACCTCGCCCGCCGACCCGGGGCGCCGCGCGCGGTCCTTGTCGAGACAGCTCTCGACCACTCGCTCGAGGGCGGGGGGAGCGTCCGGGCGAACGGTGCGGACCGGACGCGGCATCGTGTGGAGGATCTCGAACATGAGCGCCTCCGCTCGGGCTTTCTCGAACGCGCGCCGTCCCGTCGTCATCTCGTAGAGGAGCGCGCCCAGGGCCCACACGTCGCTCCGGAGATCGGCGGGCTCGCCGCGGAGCTGCTCCGGCGCCATGTAGGGAAGGGAACCCATGACGGTGCCCTCCTGCGTGAGCTCCGTCGCCTGTCCCGTTCCCGCGCTGAGGAGTCCCGCGAGGCCGAAATCGAGGAGCTTCGGCGCGCCGTCGGCGGTGAGCACGACGTTGCCGGGCTTGAGGTCGCGATGGAGGAATCCGCGCCGGTGCGCCTCCTCGAGGGCATCGGCGATCGAGGATCCCAGCCGGAGCACATCCGGGACGGAAAAGGGGCCGGACGCGAGTCTCGCCGAGATGGTGCCGCCGGGGACGTATTCCATGACGAGGAAGTCGACGCTCTCGTGCGTCCCGAAGTCGTAGATCGTCGCGACACCGGGATGGGAGAGCCGCGCCAGGACGCGTGCCTCGCGCCGGAAGCGCTCGCGCGCGGCGGGATCGGCGAGCATGCCGCGCTGGAGCACCTTCACTGCGACCTCGCGGTCCAGGTGCTCGTCGCGGGCGAGATAGACCTCGCCCATACCCCCCGTACCGAGGGGCGTCATGATGCGATAGTGGGACAGCGTGGTTCCGATCACGTTTCGTGGGCGTCCATGCCGATGGTCTTGAGAATCGAGCGAAACCGCGGATTCGACCGGAGCGCGCGGAAGTGCGGGCTCGGCTTGATATGAACGAGGGCGGAATCGCGCGTCAAGGCCGCCCGTTCGAGCCACTCGAGAGCCGCGTCCGCCATCCCGCAGGCGCCGTACGCCTCCGCCATCTGCACCGGCTCGTTCTCGCCGCAGGCCTCCTTCATCTCGCGCAGGGCCTGGTCGCGCTCGGCGGCCCGTCCTTCGCGATGATGGATGAGCGCGAGCGCCAGCAACCGGTACGCCGGGTCTGGCTCGCGCTGCGCTTCCTCGAGCGCCTCCCCGCTTCGCCCCATCTCCTCGAGCACCTGCGCCAGGACCGAGTGCGTGATCTGTCGCGCGGCCTGGGTGGCGAAGACGTTCCGGAGCGCGGCCTCCGCTTCCTCGAGCCGTCCAGCCTCATAGTAAACGCAGCCGAGGTTGTGGAGGGACGGCATGTTCAGGGGGTCCAGATCGATGGCCCGGCGATTGAGCGTGAGTGCCTCGTCCGTGCGGCCCAGGGCCTGAAGCAAGACCGCGGCCCCATGCATCGCGGAGATATTGGTCGGATCGCGATCGAGCGCGCGCAGGAACGAGGCCTCTGCCGCCGGCCAATCCCAGTCGCGCACGACCTGGATGCGCGCGAGCCGCGCGTGCGCCGCGGAGAGATCGGGCTCCAGGTGAAGCGCGCGCTGGATCATCTCGCGCGCTCGCGCATAGGCCTTCTCCACGGGAGCCATGCCGTAATCCCCCTCCTCGGCCGTGGCGTGACCCAGCTCGGCCCAGAGGACGGCACTCCGCGGATCGCGAGCGACCGCGGCGCGCAGCCGCTCGAGGCCAAGCGCGAGGTCCTTGCGATTGCGGCGCAGGAGGAGGTAGTGCCCCTCGAGATAGAGGCGATGGGCTTCGGGGTCCCGGCTTCGTCCCCGGACCGCGTCCTCCACGCTCCGGCGAAGCGCGTCCGCCGGGGGGGCGGCCGTGAGGGTGGCGTGGAGCTCCTGCGCGACGCACCGCGCGATGTCGTCCTGCACCTCGAAGAGATCGTCGAGCGTCCGGTCGTACGACTCCGACCAGAGCTGCATGCCGTCGTCCGCTTTCACGAGCCGCACCGCCACGCGCATGCGTTCTCCCGACCGGCGCACGCTCCCCTCGACGATGGTCGCGACCCTGAGCTTTCGGCCGATGGTCGCGAGATCCTCGTTCTTGCCCTTGAACTGGAACGCCGAGGTCCGCGCGGCCACGTGGAGCCCGCCGATCTTGGAGAGCACCGCGAGCAGCTCCTCCGCGAGGCCGTCCGAGAAATAGTCCTCGGCGGGGTCCTGACTCCGGTTGAGGAACGGAAGGACGGCTACGGACGGCCGGTCCCGCGCGACGGTCCGCGCGACCTCGTCCACCTCCGCGGCCGCCGCACCGAGGTCCCGCTTCATGGACGCGGCGGTGTAGGGGAGGGCGTCCGGTGACGCGTCCATGGCGCGATCGATGGCGCGCACCAGCGCGGGCGGCGCGTCAGCCCGTTCGCGCGCGAGCGGTGCGCTTGGCCCGCGGCGGACCTCGGCCCTGAGCTCGTCCATCGTTCGCGCGTAAAAGGGAGGACGCCCCGTCAGAGCCCAGCGTAGGGTCACGCCGAGCGCGTAGAGATCGGTGCGCGGCGTGGCCGGCCCGCCCTCGAGAAGGGAAGGCGCCATGAAGAGAGGGGTTCCCGATCCGTCC
>DATEOQ010000216.1:0-4475 GCA_035273905.1 Candidatus Eiseniibacteriota bacterium
TTCCGGTCCGGGCCGATGCCGGCGAACCACTCCCATCCGCGCTTCACGATGTGCGGCAAGCAGGCGAGCGTCTCGACGTTGTTGACCACGGTCGGGCAGCCGAAGAGGCCGACCACCGCGGGGAACGGCGGCTTGAGCCGCGGTTCCCCGCGCTGTCCCTCGATCGACTCGATGAGCGCGGTCTCCTCGCCGCAGATGTAGGCCCCCGCGCCGAGGTAGATGACGACCTCGCAGTCGTACCCCGACTTGAGGATGTTCTTGCCCACGAGTCCCGCGGCGCGCGCCTCGTCGATCGCGGCCTGCACGATGGTCGCCTCGTGGGCGAACTCGCCGCGGATGTAGATGTAGGCGCGCCGGGCGCCGATCGCAAACGCGCCGATCAGCGTCCCCTCGATCACCTGGTGTGGATCCTTCGCGAGGAGGAGGCGGTCCTTGAAGGCGCCGGGCTCGCTCTCGTCCGCGTTCACGCACATGTACTTGGGCTTGTCGGTCGACTTCGGAACGAAGCCCCACTTGGTGCCCGTCGGGAAGCCGGCGCCGCCGCGGCCGCGAAGGCCGGAGCGCTTCACCACGTCGATGACCTCGTCCGGCGTCTTCGCGAGGGCGATCGCGAGCGCCTCGTAGCCTCCGTGCTTGCGATAGACCTCGAGCGTGTGCGAGCCGGGGAGCCCGGTCGTGGCGGTGAGGACGCGTCCGTTTTCCATCCTAGCGGTCCACCTCTCCGAGGACGATGTCGATGCTCCCGATGCACGCGACCACGTCGGCCACCATCCGGCCGACGCACATGGTCTCGAGCGCCTGGAGGTTGATGAACGAAGGGGGCCGCACGCGCACCCGGTACGGAAGGGGCTCGCCGTCCGACGCCACGTAGAACCCGAGCTCTCCCTTCGGCGATTCGATGCAGAAGTAGTAATCCCCGATCGGCGGGCGGAATCCCTCGGACATGATCTTGAAGTGGAAGATCAGCTCCTCCATGCCGCTCTTGACGTCCTCGCGGCGTGCCGGGAAGAGGTACGGATTGTCCGCGCGCACGGGGCCCGGCTTGAGCCGGTCGAGCCCCTGCCGGATGATGCTCAGCGACTGGCGCATCTCGCTCATGCGGCAGAGATAGCGGTCGTAGACGTCGCCGTTCTTCCCGAGCGGCACCTCGAACTGGTAGGTCTCGTAACCGCAATAGGGCTGCGTCTTCCGCACGTCGTAGTTGAGACCGCTGCCGCGAAGCGAGGGGCCGGTCACGCTGAGCGCGACCGCCTGCTCGGCCGTGATCTTGCCGACGTCGATCGTGCGCTTCATCCAGATCCGGTTCTTCGTGAGCAGGTTGTTGTACTCGTCGAGAGAGGACGGGAACTCGTCCACGAACTTCTTCACGTACGGCGCGAACGTGTCGGGCACGTCCTGGAAGAAGCCGCCAACGCGGAAGTAGCTGGGCGTCATCCGCGAGCCGGCCACCATGTCGTTCACGTCGAGGAGCTTCTCCCGCTCGCGGAAGCAGTAGAGGAAGACGCTCATCGCGCCGAGATCGATCGCGTGCGTGCCGAGCCAGACCAGGTGCGACGAGATGCGCGCGAGCTCGAGGAGGATGACGCGGAGCGTCTGGGCGCGCTCGGGGAGCGTGAGCCCCATGAGCCGCTCCACCGCGCCGACGTAGGCCATGTTGTTGCCGAGCGGCGAGAGGTAGTCCATCCGGTCGGTGACCGTGATCGACTTGGTATAGCTCTTCGCCTCCATGATCTTCTCCATCCCCGTGTGGAGATAGCCCATCACGGGCTTGAGAGAGACCACGGTCTCACCGTCCAGCTCGATGATCAGGCGGAGCACCCCGTGGGTCGAGGGGTGCTGCGGCCCCATGTTGATGGTGATGGTCTTGAATTCGGGCGCGGTGGTCGCGGACATTGCGGGTTGGGTCTAGGCCGGCCCGGGGTTCGGCGGAAGCACACCCGAGGCGGGCGTGGTCTGTCCCGACCCGGCGGTCGGTCCGGTTGGACGGGGCGTCTCGACGAGCATCGCCGGAGCGGGCCCGTCCCCCTTCAGCTTCATGCGGTCGATCTTCTCCTGCAGCTTCATGATTCCGTAGATCAGGGCTTCGGGCCGCGGCGGGCAGCCGGGCACGTACACGTCCACGGGCACGACGGTGTCGACGCCCTGCACGATGGCGTAGTCCTTGAACTCCCCGCCGCACGAGGCGCACGCGCCCATCGAGATGACCCACTTCGGCTCCGGCATCTGGTCGTAGATGCGCTTCAGGACCGGCGCCATCTTCTTGCTCACCCGTCCCGCGACGATCATGAGGTCGGCCTGGCGCGGGGACGCGCGGAAGACCTCGGCGCCGAAGCGGGCGAGGTCGTAGCGCGACGCGCTCGTCGCCATCATCTCGATGGCGCAGCACGCGAGGCCGAACGTGGCCGGCCAGATGGACGAACGGCGCGCCCAGTTGACCATCTTCTCGACGGTCGTGGTGAGAATGCCGTCCGGTACGAGCTCTTCGAGTCCCATGTTCCTTCCTTACGGGCGCATGACGCGCGGTTCTCCCCCCTCCAGAACGGATGCGCGGCGAGGAGGGAAGGATGCCGGAAACGTCACCCTACCAGCAGGCTAGGGCCGGGTCAATCACAACCCCAGCCGCTCTAGAACGGATTCCGTCGCAAAAAAGAGCACCACCCCGCCGAACACGACGAGGGCCATCTTGATCCCCTTCGTCTCGTTGACCGCGGGGATCAGATCCGAGGCCGCGACGTAGAGCGCGGCGCCCGCGGAGAGCGGGAGCGCGTAGGTGATGAGGCCGGACCACAGGGAGATCGTGAGCGTGCCCACCACCGTCGCGATCCCAAGCCACGCGGCGCTCAGGAAGGCGTCCTTCCGCGATCGCCCCGACGAAATCATGATCGAGCCGATCGTGAATCCCTCGGGCACCTTATGCAGGAACACGGCCACGGCGACGAGGATGCCGAGCGCCGGCTGGACGACGAACGCGGAGCCGATGGAAACCCCGTCCAGGAGCGTGTGGAGGAGGAGCCCCACGAGCGCGCTCGTGCCGACGACGGGTTCCACCCAGTGCTCGTGGTGCGTCTCCTCGCCGAAGTGGAAGTGCCCCACCAGCACGTGCTCGGCGGCGTGGATCAGGAGATAGCCGACCAGGATGAGCGAGCCGACGGCGAGCGTGGGCGGACCGTTCGGATTGGAGGCGAGCCGGAAGCTTTCGGGAATGAGGCGGAGGAAGACCGCGGCGAGGAGAAAGCCCGCGCCCGCCGCCATGAAGTAGCTCTGCCGGACGCGGTCCCAGCCGTGGCGGGAGACGGCGAACCAGCCGCCGACGACGTTCGCGAGTCCCGCCACCACCCCGCAGGCGGCGGCAAGCAGCCAGCGGTCGCCCATCGCGAAGGGGTTCGCCTACCGGCCCCGGACGATGCCCGGGGTGTTCGTCATGCCCACCGGGACGAGGAGCTGCTCCTTGGAATAGAGGAACGAGTCGCGGGAGTAGTCCGAGAGCTCGAAATTGTGACCGAGGAAGATCGCGTCCTCAGGGCAGGCTTCTTCGCAGTAGCCGCAGAAGATGCACCGGAGCATGTCGATCTCGTAGCGGCGCGCGTAGCGCTCGCCCGCGGAGAAGCGCTGCGTGGGAGTGTTCTCGGCCGCTTCCATGTAGATGGCGTCGGCAGGGCAGACCGCCGCGCAGAGTCCGCAGCAGACGCAGCGCTCGAGACCGTTCGCGTAGCGGTGGAGCTCGTGCAGGCCGCGGAAACGCGGATACATCGGCATCTTCACGTCCGGGTACTTGAGCGTCACCGGCTTCTTGAAGAAGTGGGACAGGGTGATGGACAGCCCCTTCATCAATTCGGCAACCATGCGGCTCCTCGCGAGAGTGATCGGATTCGGGCCAGGGCGCGCCAAGTGTCGGGACGCTGCGCGGTTAGCGCGTGCTTGGCGCCAGTATAGGCGGGAGCGCGGGACGGGTCAATCAGCGCGGAGGGGCGGAACGGTATTCCTCGGGCCGGATGTCGAGCTTCTTCATCTTGTAGAGGAGCGTCGTCCGCTTCATGCCGTTCAGGCTGCGCGCGGCCTCCGACTGGTTGCCGCCGTGCGCGCGGAGCGCGTCCACGATCCGGTTCCGCTCCTCCGGATCGCCGGAGCGCCGCAAGGCGCGAATGCCGGTCCGTTCGGTCAGATCCGCGATGGGCAAGCGGACCGCGGGCTGGAATTGCACCTGTTCCGCGGACAGCCGCTCCCCGTCGGCCGCGAGCGCCACGGTCCGGTCGATGACGCTCTTGAGCTCGCTCACGTTGCCGGGCCACGGGTGCGCGGTGAGGCGCGCCCAAGCCTCCTCGCTCAAGGTGACGCGCTTCCCCGCTTCGTGGCAGGCGCGGTCGAGGAGGTGGCGGCCGATCAGGCCGATGTCGCCCGGGCGCTGGCGCAGCGGCGGCACCTCGAGGCGGATCCCGTTCAGCCGGTAGTAGAGGTCGTCGCGGAAGAGGCCGCGC
>DATEOQ010000217.1:0-3482 GCA_035273905.1 Candidatus Eiseniibacteriota bacterium
CAACTCGACCGTCTCATCGTCCGCCTCCCTCTACCTCAGGAACGTCTTGCCTGAGGGATGGTTGGAGCCATGGATCTGGGTGTGACAGTTCGTGCACGACCGGTTGAACAGACGGTTGCTCTGGAGATCCGGCCGGTCATAGAGCGTGCTCGGATGCCGCGTCGCGATGTGGCACTGCTGGCACAGGAAGGGGCGCTTCGACGCGAGCACCTTGTCGTTGTTGGAGCCGTGCGGCCGGTGGCAGGTGACGCAGTTCTCGCGCACCGGCGGATGCTCCCAGAGCATCGGCCCCCGCTTGTCCATGTGGCACTTGGTGCAGAGATCGTTGTTGGACACGCCGCGGATCATGTGCGGCCCGATCGATCCGTGCGGATTGTGGCAATCGGAACAGTCCATCCCGCCCTCACGCAGCGGCATGTGCGCCGTGTGCGCGAGCTCGGTCCGCTTGTCCGAGTGGCACGTGACGCAGAGCTGGGTCGCGCGCGCCTCACGCAGAAGGAACTTCCCGCCTTCGGACTTCGCGTCATGGATGCTGTGGCAGGACTGGCAGGCGACATCGTTGCGCGCGTGCGCGCTCTGGTCCCAGTGCACCTGCTCGCCATTCATGTGGCAGGCGCGGCAGACCTCGGCCTGGGCGGACGGCTTCATGTGCTTGAAGTTCCGGATCGCATAGAACTTCGGGTCCTTCTCGTCCCCCGCCGCCTCGACGTGGAGCGAGCCGGGCCCGTGGCAGCTCTCGCACTGGACGGTGGTTCCCGCCGGATGCGAGTCCACGTGCGCGTTGTGATGGGGGTTCGGCTCGAACTTGTCGGCCACCGTGTCGTGGCACTCGACGCACTGGCTCATGCCCACGTACGCGGCCGTGGCCGCGAGGGAGTCCACGGAGGCGCTCCCCCACAGTGAGCCCGCGGCGTCGCCGGGTTGTGCCTGGGCTGCGCCGGCGCCGGCGACCCCGAGGGCCGCGACTAGGACTAGGACGTCTCGAATGCGCTTGCCGCGAGTGAAGGGCCACGGCCGACCCGTACCTGCGTGGTTCACGGCTGGACCTCCTTCCACGATCTTTGGTTCGCCCTGATCGCAAAGGGCCCCACCAGCCAAACGATGAACAGTCGCATTGTCGTCCCGTGGAGGGTGGCTCGATAGAGCTACCTTGGTAGTAGCGGCGACGAGACGAGGTGCTCCCTTGCCGACCCACGTGCCCCTTGCCGCCCCCAGGATCCAGGTGTAGGCTCCTTGAAGTCGCAGCGTCCCCCGGCCCCCCGCCCACAGTGAGGGGCCGGTTCGTTTTCCCCCGGAATAGCAGCACACGGCCGGGCGTAGTACACTGCGATGAACACGACCGCTTCGCATCGCATCGACCCGCGCTACTACCAGATCGTGGCGCTCTCCTGCCTCGTCCTCTATTCCCTGATCTGGTTCCGCTTCGGCACCTCCCCCTTCCAGATCGCACTCACCCTGGGAACCGCCCTGGGCACCCAGTACGCCTGCACGCGGATCTGGGGGCTTCCCAAGTTCGACTCCAAGAGCGCGCTGATCTCGGGCCTCGGGCTCTGTTTCCTGGCTCGAACCAGCCACCCGCTCCTGGGAGCGCTCACGGCGGTGGTGGCGATCTCGAGCAAGTTCGTGCTCCGCTGGAAGGGGAAGCACGTCTGGAATCCGACCAACTTCGCGCTCGTCTTCATGCTGATGGTTTGCCCCGGGTTCTGGGTCTCGCCCGGACAGTGGGGCAGCGTCGCGTTCTTCGGCTTCCTGGTGGTGGGGCTCGGCGGGCTCGTTGTGAACCGGGCGGCGCGCGGCGACGTCGCCTATGCGTTCCTCGCCGTCTGGGGCGCCGTCCTGATGGGGCGCGCGCTCTGGCTGGGGCAGCCGATGACCATCCCTTACCACCAGCTCCAGAGCGGCACCCTCCTCATCTTCGCGTTCCACATGATCTCGGACCCCAAGACCACGCCCGACTCCCGCGCGGGACGCATCCTCTTCGCCGCGCTCGTCGCGCTGGGCGCCGGATTCGTGCAGTTCGTCCTCTACCGGACCAACGGATTGCTCTGGTCGTACGCGGTCTGGTCGGCCGCCGTCCCTCTCATCGACCGCATCCTCCCGGGCACGCGCTACGACTGGTCGCGTCCCGTGGCGGGCGGTCGCGCCAAAGGAGTCGTGCATGAAACGCTTCCTGGTCCCCTGCCTGTTCCTGTCCGCGCTCGCGCTCTGGGCGCCTAGGGCCGACTGCTTCTGCGGCTTCTACGTCGCCCGCGGGGACGCGAAGATCTTCAACAAGGCGTCGAAGGTCGTGATGGTCCGCGATGGCGACCGCACGGTACTGACGATGGTGAACGATTTCAAGGGGAACCCCGAAGAGTTCGCGGTGGTGGTCCCCGTGCCGACGTCGATCGCAAAGCAGCAGATCCACATCGGGGACAAGGCGGTGGTGGATCACCTCGATGCCTACTCGGCACCGCGACTGGTCGAGTACTTCGATCCCGACCCGTGCCAGATTATGGCGATGGAGAAGCGAAGCGCCCTCGGGATGCAGACGGCGCCCATGGCCGCGAAGGACGAAGCCGCCGCGCGGGCGCGCTCGCTCGGCGTGACGATCGAGTCCCGCTACACGGTGGGCGAGTACGACATCCTCGTCCTGTCCGCGAAGGAGAGCGGCGGGCTCGAGACGTGGCTCCGTGAGAACGGCTACACCGTCCCGCCCGGTGCGTCGAGCGTGCTGGGCGGCTACTTGAAGCAGGGTATGCGCTTCTTCGTGGCCAAAGTGAATCTCAAGGAGGAATCGAAGCTCGGATACGCCTACCTGCGGCCGATCCAGGTCGCGTACGAGTCGTCCAAGTTCATGCTCCCCATCCGGCTCGGCATGGTGAACTCCGAGGGCACGCAGGACCTCTTCGTCTATGCGCTCACGAAGAACGGCCGCGTGGAGACGACGAACTACCGCACGGTGCGGCTCCCGGAAGGGATGGATGTTCCCGAATTCGTGAAGGACGAGTTCGAGGACTTCTACCGTTCCATGTTCTCCCGGCAAGTGCGGAAGGAGCGCGGCGAGGCTGTATTTCTAGAGTACGCGTGGAACATGGGCTGGTGCGATCCGTGCGCCGCGGATCCGCTGTCGCAGGAGGAGCTCCGGAGCCTCGGCGTGTGGTGGGTCTCGGACCCGAGCCAGGGACGCGGCTTCGTGCCGCCCGGCGGATCCCAGCAGGTCTTCATCACGAGGCTCCACGTGCGCTACGACCGCGCCCACTTCCCCGAGGACCTCGTGTTCCAGCAGACGGGCGATTCGCAGAATTTCCAGGCGCGGTTCGTCATCCGTCACGCCTTTGCCGGCGACGACCACAGCTGTCCGAACTGGGACGCGTATGCGCGGGATCTCAGGAAGCGGCGCGGACAGGAGGCCGAGAACCTGGCCGCGCTCACGGGCTGGGGCACGGGCTCGATTCGCCGGAAGATGAACCTCGCCGCAGATGGATCGATCCCGGAGTCCA